>DATLLK010000312.1:0-2866 GCA_035537895.1 Planctomycetota bacterium | reverse complement strand
CCGGTGCGCCGGTCCCCTCGGCACTTGAAACGACTGCGGCCGCGTCCCCAAGGGGCGGCCGCTTGTGTTCGTATTTTGTATGTGTCCGCTATTTGTCCATCGGAGCGCCACCGTCCATCGAGGCGTCCTCCTCCATCGCGGGACCGTCCATGGCGGCGCCGTCCATCGCGGGGGGCGACGCGGGCGGACTCGGCGGAGCCGGGGGGGGCGGCGGCGCCTCCTTGTGGGCATCGAGCTTCATCGTGTCGAGTCGACGCTCCGTCTCGTCCACCTTCGTCGCGTCGTGGCACGCCATCAAGGCGCCCTTCTCGAAGGCCAGCGCCCGGCGGATGACGACCGGGGTCGCCAGGTGGTCGGCCAACCGGCCCGTCTTCGGGTCCGCGCGGACCTCGGGCTTCTCCTGGACGCGCGACTTGCGGGCCGTGATGCGCTCGAGCGTCGAGAGCGAGGCGTCCCCGTCGACGCGCGCGAAGGGCGTGTACGCATAGTCCATCCGCGGCGAGGGCTTCACCACGAGCAGGAACTGCAGCGGATCGTCGGGGATCTCGCCCCGCTCGTGCCAGGCCGACACGATGCCCTTCGTGTGGAGGATGCGGTTGCGTCCCTCGTCGGGGACCAGCGGATCCTCGACGCTGGGCTCCCCCCACGTGGCGCGCGCCTCGTCCGTCGCCGCGAGCCCGTCCTTCGTCCGCGGATCGCCGCCGCGCACCCACGCCTCCGTCGTGTCGTCGCGCTTCTCGAAGAGAAGCGTGCCGTCGAGCGCGCCCTTGCAGACGCGATCGACGAAGGACTTGACGAGGACGGGGCTCACCGCGCCGAAGAGCCGCAGTCGGATGTCGCCTTCCGTCGTGCGCAGGACGACGACCGGGTCCGCGTCGGGCTCGAGCGGCTTGATGCCGTGCTCGGTCTGCCACTTCTCGAGGCTGGCGAGGCGCGCGACGAGCAGCCGCGTGAGGCTCGGCGCGGCCGACGACCGGAAGCGCTCCTGGTTGAGCGGCGCGTCGGGGTACTTGTCGCGCAGCGTCTCGAGGTGCTTGCGCGCGCTCGCGATGCGGTCGGTGACGGACGCCGAGGGCGAGCCCGCGAGCAGGCCCGTGACCTGCTCCATCTGCAGGATGGCGATCCGTGCGTGCACGTAGGCCGCGATCGAGTCGTCCGACGCGTGCTTGCCGAGGAAGTCCTCGAGCTTGCGGATGTGCTCGTCGCGCGCGGCGGCGTCGGCGACCGAGGTCACGGGCTCCGTCCACCCGCGCGTCCCCGTCTCGCCGAACATGCGGTCGATGCGCGCGAGGTCGTCCCATCGGTCCGTCCCGCGGCCCGCGCTCACGTAGCGCCAGACGGCGTAGACGCCGAGCAGGAGGAGGAGGACGGCGGCGACCAGCACCCAGCGCTTGATGCGCCGAACGGTCTCGGGCCTGAGGCCGCCCTCGAGGTCGGGGTTCGTCGTCTCGGTCATCGAGATCCTCCTCGCGCGGCGCCGCCCGGATCGGCGGCGTGAACGGCGCGACGCCGGTCCTACGCGCCTGCGTGCGCGCGATCGGCCTTCGTGTTCGGGTGGTCGGGGAGCGGGATGTAGCCCTTCAGGTGGTCGAGGCCCATCGACTCCTTGATGATCGCGCGCGCGATCACGAGCCGCTGCACCTGGTTCGTGCCCTCGTAGATCTGCGTGATCTTCGCGTCGCGCATGTACTTCTCGACGGGGTAGTCGTGCATGTAGCCGTACCCGCCGAAGAGCTGCACCGCGTTCGTCGTGACCTCCATCGCGGTGTCGGTCGCGAAGAGCTTCGCCATCGCGGCCATCTTCCCCGCGTTGGAAGCCTTCGCGTCGATCGCGCGGGCGGCCGCGTGCACGAGCTGTCGTGCCGCCTCGACGCGCGTGGCCATGTCGGCCAGCATCTGCTGGATCATCTGGAAGGACGAGATCTGCACGCCGAACTGCTGGCGGCTCGTCACGTAGACGGTCGCGTACTCGAGCGCGCCCTGCGCGAGGCCGACGGCCTGCGCGGCGACGCCCGGCCGCGCGCAGTCCAGGGTCATCATCGCGTGCTTGAACCCGTAGCCGCGCTCGCCGCCGAGCAGCCGGTCGACGGGGACCTTCGCGTCGCGGAAGTTGAGCTCGACGACGGGCACGCAGCGGATGCCCATCTTGTCCTCGGTGCGGCCGATCTCGAACCCCGGGTCCCCGCGCTCGAGGATCACCGCGGAGATCCGGCGGCTCTTCGACTCGGGGTCGCTCACCGCGAACACGGAGAACATGTCCGCGACGCCGCCGTTCGTCGTCCACTTCTTCGAGCCGTTGAGGACGATCCCGTCCTCCCGCACGTCGGCACGCGCCTGCAGGCTCGCGGCGTCGGACCCCGCGTTGCGCTCCGAGAGACCGAACGCGATCAGCTTGCGGCCCGCGGCGATCTCGGGCAGGTACTTGCGCTTCTGCGCCTCGGTCCCGCCGAGGATGATCGGGAAGGAGCCGAGCGCGTTCACGGCGTACATGACGCCCATGCCGCCGCACGCGCGGGAGAGCTCCTCGACGACGATGCAGAGGTCGAGGACGCCCCCGCCCGCGCCGCCGTACTCCTTGGGGATCCAGACCCCCATGAGCCCCGCTTCCGCGATCTTGTCCTTGACCTCCCAGGGGTACTCCTGCAGCCGGTCGTACTTCGCGGCGACCGGGCGCACGTACTTCTCGGCGACCTCGCGAGCCTTCTCCTTCCACGCAACGTTCGTGGGCGTCAGCAGGGCATCCAGAGGGCACCTCCCAGGGGCCCGTGGGGCCCCGGCGACCGGTCGTCCGACGATGGGTCGCGGAGTATAGGGGGGGGCCGCCGGAGCGAATAGGCGAGGGAAGGGTCCCTCTGCCCTTCAGCAG
>DATLLK010000311.1:0-2176 GCA_035537895.1 Planctomycetota bacterium | reverse complement strand
CCTCGGACGCGCGGTCGCACGACCGCAGGACGAGGAACGCGGTCAGCGCCGCGGCGGCGAGCAGACCGAGGATCGCGAGGCGACGCCGCAGGGAGGCCTCCGCTCTTGGACCCGGTTGAGAGTATCCGTGCGGGCGCGTGCGGGACGGCCCCCTCACCTCGTGAGCAGGTTGCGGATCGGGATCTCGACGACGGTCGGCTCGGGGCCCGGACGGACCTCCACGGTCTCGGACTCCCCGGCCTCGGCCGAGCGGGAGACATGGAACTTCAGAGGGCCGGGCGGCCACCAGCCCGCATCGGCGCGACCCTGCGCGTCGGCCGTGACGCGGAACCGGGGCGTACCACGCGCCGACGTCCTCGCCTCCGCCTGGAACTCGCCGCGGCAGAGATCCGCGTCCGCGGTGAGCCGCAGTTCGACCCGTCCCCACGGCGGCCCGACCGGGTCGAGCTCCACGACCTCGCCGGGAATGCCGGTCACGGGTTCCGTCGGGCCGAGGCCGAGGATGTTCGAGAGCAGCCACTGCCCAGCGCCGCCCGCCCCCTCGAACTCCCAGTAGGCGCCCCGATTGAACGCATAGCCGGTGCTTCGAGACCCGCGCCCCTCACCGCGCCAGGAGAGATCCGTCGGGACGCGGCGCAGCAGGCTGTGGACGCCTGGCGGCATCTTCACGCGGATCGCGGAGGCGCGCCGACCGGACCCGCGCGTCATCGGGACCACCTGCGCGCGATGAAGATCGCCGCCGACCCTCGGCTCGCGGAGCGCAAGCGAGGGCGTCGCCAGTTCGACGTCGAAGTCGACCGGCGGTTCGATCGTCACCACTTGCGACTCGAAGCCCGGCGCATGGATCTCCACCCGCACAGGAGGTGCCTCGCCTCCCGAGGGACGTGCCCACTCGACGACGAGCTCCTCCACGTGGAGGCCCCCGACCCCGGAATCGGGCGCCGCGACGATCCGCGCGCGCCGTACGGGCTCCTCCGTCAGGGCGTCCCGTGCGTCGACGAGCACCCGGACGTACCTCCCGACGAGGATGAGATTCGAGGGACCGACGAAGAGCCACGTCGGACCGCCACGAAACCCACGCACGTCCCCGTCCGGCGACTCGACCGCGAACCCGCCTGCCCGGTCCGGGAGCCCCCGCAACTCGAACGCCCCGCTCGAATCCGTCACGACCTCCCCCACCTCGCTGCGCATCTCCCAGCGGCGCACGCCCGGCCAGGCCCGCGCGGGGTTCTCGTGCCCGACGCCGAGGATCCGGAGCCGGATGCCTCCCGCGGGGCGCTCCCACGCGTCGCGGACGCGTCCCCGCAGCACCGGTTCATCGGGGATCACCACGCCGATCTCGGCTTCCGCGGTCGTGCGCGTGAACGCCGCGCGCTCCCACACGCCCTCGCGCGTGCGGACGAGGACCCATCCGTCGGGGGTCGGCGCCCGGAGCCGCGCGAGCCCGCTGTCATCGGTCACCGCCCCCTGCGCGACGGGATCCGTGTCTTCGAGGAACGCCGTCGCTCCCTCCACGGGAAGGCCCCTCGCGGTTCGCACGGTCACCGCCAAGGCACGCGTCGGCTCCTCGGGCGCGAGGGGCGCGGTCGACGGTGACGGCGCACGGCGCGCGCGGGCGTCGGTCGGCGGCGCGTCGAGCGCGGCCGTCGCCGAGGCGGGAGCGGGCGCCACCACGGGGGCGAGACGGTCGTCGCCCGCATCCGTCGCCGGCCCCTCGGAGCTCGGGCGCAGGAGCAGGGCGAGCACGGCCACGGCGGCCACGAGAACGAGGATCGCGAGGCGACGCAGAAGACCCTCCGGTCTTGGACCCGGTCGAGAGTATCCATGCGGGGCGCGGACGGGATGGACTCCTCACCTCGTCAGGAGGTTGCGGATCGGGATCTCGACGACGGTCGGCTCGGGGCCCGGGCGCACCTCCACGGTCGCGGACTCCCCGGCCTCGGCTGAACGGGAGACGTGGAACTTCACGGGGCCGGGCGGCCACCAGCCCGCGTCGACATGGCCGCTCGCGTCCGCCGTGATCGGCAATCGACCCTCGATCGCGCGATTCGGCGCCAGTGACAGGTAAAACGTGCCGCGACACAGGTCGGCGTCCGCCTTCAGGCGCATCTCGACGCGACCCCAGGCCGGGCCGGTCAGGTCCACCTCGACCAGCTCGCCTTCGACGCCTTCCACG
>DATLLK010000310.1:0-2894 GCA_035537895.1 Planctomycetota bacterium | reverse complement strand
ACCTCGTGGACGGCGTCCGGACCGAGGGCGACGTCCGCCTGCTCGGGGACTCGGTCTACCGGCGCGGCGTCGACGTGATCGCGCTCCGCAAGCGGATGTCGATGGTGTTCCAGAAGCAGAACCCGTTCCCCAAGTCGATCTACGAGAACGTCGTCTTCGGGCTGCGGGTGGACGGCGAGAAGCGCCGGGCCGTGCTCGACGAGACCGTCGAGTGGGCGCTGCGCAAGGCCGCCCTCTGGGACGAGGCGAAGGACCGCATCCATCGCAGCGCCCTCGACCTCTCGGGCGGGCAGCAGCAGCGTCTATGCATCGCCCGCGCGATCGCCACGCGGCCCGAGGTGCTCCTGATGGACGAGCCCTGCTCGGCGCTCGACCCCATCGCCACCTCCCGCATCGAGGACCTGATCATCGAGCTGAAGCAGGAGTTCGCCGTCGCGATCGTGACGCACAACATGCAGCAGGCGGCGCGGGTCGCCGACGTGACCGCGTTCATGTACCTCGGACGCCTCGTGGAGGTGGGGGAGACGACCCAGATCTTCGAACGCCCCCGCTTCGCCGAGACCGAGGCCTACATCACGGGACGGTTCAGTTGACCGGGCAGGAGAGGGACACCCCCCGGCAGGCGGATCTTTACAAAGACTTGAAGGGGCGGCGGGAGGATGACGGCATGACGCTCGCGGCACCGGACCGGGACACTCAAGCCGGGAAGGCTCGCATGACCCACAAGATCCTCGTCGTCGAGGACGAGCCCGACCTGCTCGACCTCGTCGTCTACAGCCTCCGCAAGGAGGGCTTCAAGGCCCTTCGGGCCGAGACCGGGGAGAAGGCGCTCGAGCTGGCGCGCGAGGAGCGGCCCGACCTGGTCCTCCTCGACCTGATGATGCCGGGGCTCGACGGTCTCGAGGTCTGCCGCCGCCTGCGCGTCAACGACGCGACGTCGGGCATCCCGATCGTCATGGTGACGGCCCGCGCGGAGGAGAGCGACGCCGTGGTCGGCCTCTCCGTCGGGGCCGACGACTACGTGAAGAAGCCCTTCGGCGTGAAGGAGCTCGTCGCCCGCATCCGGGCCGTGCTCCGCCGCAGCGGACCCGGCGCCGACCCGGCGCAGAAGGTCCTCCGGGTCGACGAGCTGGAGGTCGACCCCGCGAAGCACGAAGTGCGCCTGCGCGGCGAGGAGGTCTCCGTCACGCCGACCGAGCTGCGGCTCCTTCATCACCTCGTGCGCAACCGGGGCCGCGTCTTCACCCGCGCACAGCTCCTCGACAAGGCGGTGGGCCCCGACGTCGTCGTGATCGACCGCAACATCGACGTCCACGTCGCCACGCTGCGCCGCAAGCTCGCCGACTACGGGGACCGGATCCTCACGGTCCGGGGCGTCGGCTACAAGTTCGCGGAGCGCTAGCCGCGCCGAGAGGCAGCCTTCGGATGCACGTGCCGTGGTCGGTCAAGGCGGGGATCGTGGGCGCCGCGCTCGTGGCGGTGAGCCTCTTCGTGTACTGGGGCGTCCGCGTCCCCGCGATCCGGGAGCACGCGCTCGCCCGGCTCGACGCCGACCTGAAGGGCGCCGCCGCCGCGCTCGCGGCCGGGCTCACGAAGGAGTCGATCGGCGACCAGGCCCTGGACGGGCGCGTGAAGGCGATGGGGCGGCTCGCGGGCCTGCGGTTCACGCTGGTCGGCGAGGACGGCCGGGTCGTCGCCGACAGCGACGTGCCCGACCCGAGCCAGCTGGCCAACCATGCAGGCCGCGCCGAGGTGCGGGCGGCCCTCGCGGAGGGATCGGCGACCTCCCAGCGGACGTCGGAGTCGGTCAACCGGGACCTGCGCTATGCGGCGGTGCGCGTCGCGGGAACCCAGGCCGTCGCGCGCGTGGCGCTCGACGCCCGCGAGGTGGAGGCGCTGCTCGCGGCCGAGACGAGGCTCCCGTGGGTCGCGGGCACGCTCGCGACGCTCGTCGCGGCGATCGTCTCCGGGTTCCTGCTCGCTCCGACGGCGGCCGGGGTGCGGCGCGTGGCCCACGCGCTGTCCGGTCTCGAGCGCGGGGACCTCGCGGCGCGGGTCCCCGTCCGGGGACCCGACTTCCTGCGCGGACTGTCGGGCGCCTTCAACTCGATGGCCGAGCGGCTCGAGGCGGACGTCTCGCGGGTCACGGCGGATCGGGCGCGACTCGCGACCGTGCTCGACGGCATGCAGGAGGGCGTGTTCGCGATCGACGGCGACGAGACCGTGCGGTTCGTCAACCGCGCGGGGCGTCAACTGCTCGGCGTGGACCCCGGCGACGAGGTGGAGGGCCGTCCCCTGCCGTTCCTCGTCCGCGAACCCCGCATCCTCGCGATCGCGCGCGCGGCGCTCTCCGGCGGCGAGCCGCAGGAGGGGGACGTCGTCTGGGACGGCACCCCCCGCCGGCTGCTCCACGTCCGCGCCGCGCCCGTCGGCGGCGGGGGGCCGGGCGCGATCCTCCTCGTCGGCGACGTGTCCATCCTGCGGCGCCTCGAGCGCATGCGGTCCGACTTCGTGGGCAACGTGAGCCACGAGCTGAGCACCCCGCTGTCGGCGATCAGCGGCTCGGCCGAGCTGCTGCTCGGCGGCGCGCTCTCCGACCCCGAGGCGGGGCCCAAGTTCGTCTCGGCGATCGTGCGCCACGCGGACCGGTTGCGCGTCATCGTGGACGATCTCCTCACCCTCTCGCGCCTCGAGTCCGCGCCCGAGACGATCGACCGCGTCCCGGTGGACTTCGCGCACGTCGTGCGCCAGTCGTGCGAGGCCGTCGCCGGGCGCGCGCGGGAGGGCGGCCTCGACCTCGAGGTGAAGGCGGAGGGTGCGGCGAGGGTGCTCGGCGACCCCGAGGCGCTGCGCCGCCTCGTGGACAACCTCGTCGTCAACGCCCTCACCTACAC
>DATLLK010000309.1:0-9986 GCA_035537895.1 Planctomycetota bacterium | reverse complement strand
GGTGAGGAGCTGCGCAAGTCCCTCGCCGAGGCCGAGTCGCCCGACGCGGGCGGCTTCGCCGCGGGTGCCAACCAGAGCGGGCGACGTGGGGCCGAGAAGATGCCCGCGCCCGCCGCGAGCCCGCCCCCGGCCGCAGACTCCGCTCCCGGCGGCGCCGCTCGCGCCGGGGCCGGCGGAGGCACCGGCGGCGCCGTCGGCGCGCCGGGTCTGCTGAAGGCGTCCGGGGGGAAGCGCGACGTGGAGGCGCTCGAGCTGGGCGCGAACCTGCGCCAGGTCGCCAACCGCGCCTTCTACAAGCGGGCCGGCGTCCAGAGCAAGTCGTACGCCTGGGTGGACGCCGAGGTGAAGGACCAGGGCAAGGTGGACGAGGTCGTCCAGCGCTGGACCCCGCGGTTCTACGAGCTGCTCGCAACCACGACCTCCGACGAGAACGTCCGCCTGTCGCAGGAGGGCGACCTGCTGCTCCTGCTCGCGGGCCGCAACGTGTTCGTCACCGACGACGCCCCCGTCGGGAAGTAGGCTTCGCGTCACCGTGGACCGAACGCCCCGCGTGCTGATCGTCGAGGACGAGGCCCCCCTCGCGGGGGGCCTCGCCGACGCGCTCACGTTCCAGGGCTACGCGTGCACGATCGCGCCCGACGGCGACACGGGGTACGCGGCCGCCCGCTCGGGCGCGTTCGAGGTGATGCTCCTCGACGTGATGCTGCCCGGCATGTCCGGCTTCGAGGTGATCCGCCGCCTGCGCGCGGAGGGCCATCGCCTCCCGACGATCCTCCTGACCGCGAAGGGCGCCGAGGAGGACCGCGTGCGCGGCCTGACGCTCGGCGCCGACGACTACGTCGCGAAGCCGTTCTCGCTCCCCGAGGTGATCGCGCGCGTCGGCGCCCAGGTCCGGCGCGCGCGCATGGACCGCGGCGACGGCGAGCGCTTCTCGTGCGACGGCGCCGACTTCGACCTCGGCCGCCTCCTCGCCCGCCGCGGCGAGCAGGAGATCCCGCTGACGCCGCGGGAGGGCGAGATCCTCCGCCACCTGCGCGCGCGCGCGGGCAACGTCGTGTCGCGGGAGGAGTTCCTCCTCGCGGTGTGGCAGTACAAGTCGGCGCACGTCGAGACGCGGACCGTCGACAACACGCTGGCCGCGCTGCGCAAGAAGATCGAGCGCGACCCCGCCGACCCCGCGGTGGTGCTGACGGTCCGGGGGCTCGGGTACCGCTGGGGCGGGTCGTGAGGCGAGGGACGTACGCCCTGCTCGCCGCGCTGCTCGCGGCGCCCGCCGGCCTCCTCGGGGTGCTCGCGTGGCGCTCGGTCGAGCGCGAGGCGAGCTGGCGGCGCCGCACGGCGGAGGCGGCGGCGCGCGACGAGGCGGGCGCCGCGCTCGCGCGCGAGGCCGCGCGGCTCGAGGACCTGCGCCGTCGGGAGGACGCGCGGCCCTACTTCCAGTACCAGAGCCGCTACATGCCCGCCGGGATCTCCGCGAACGCGCCGGCCTTCGTCGCGAGCCCGCTGTCGCAGGTGCAGACGGAATCCGCGGGCGACCGCGACGCGGGCGACGACGCGGACGGCGTGCGGGGCTGGGTCCAGTGGACGCTCGCGAGAGAGCGCGTGATCGGGCCCGAGACCTTCCGGTTCGACGCCCCCGCCTCCGCCGACGCGGTCGCCTCCTGGCGGGGGACGCTCGAGGAGCGGTTGAAGGTCGCGCCGGACGACGCGGAACTGCGCGCCCGTCCCCCGTTGCTCGTCCCGGTGCGGGTCGTGGCCGCCAACGAGGAGGTCGGCCAGCTGCTCGAGGAGATCGACGTCGCCCGCAAGAACGCGGGGCAGACGCTCTACCTCGACAACTTCTCGGAGCGCGTGCAGTCCGAGTCCGGAGACGAGCCCGTCATGGGCGTGCGCGCCACCCCGTTCCGGTGGCTCGCGCGGAGCGGCGTCGCGGAGCCGCTCGTCGCGTGGCGCCTCGTCTGGGTGCCGGCCCGCGAGGCGAAGGAGCGCCGCGACGCCCCGACGGACCGCTGGATCGTCCAGGCCTTCGCGCCCCGGCTCGGCCTGCCGACAGGAGCCGCCTGGCTCGGGGAGCCCGACCGGAACGCCGCCGCCGTCCGGGATGCCCGCGGCGCCCGAGACGTCGTCGTGTCCCTCGACCTCGCCGCCGCGATCGACGCCGAGCGCCCGTGGGGGCCCGTGCCCGAGCTGATGGTCGCCGGGGTCGTCCACACGGAGCGGATCGACGCCGAGTCGGAGGCCGCGCGCACGCGCCTGAGGATCGTGCTCTTGGGACTGGCGTGCGTCGTGGGGGTGGGGCTCTACGCGCTCGGCCGGAGCATGCGGCGCGAGCGGGACCTCGCGCGCCGCCGCGAGGACTTCGTCGCGGCGGTGACGCACGAATTGAAGACGCCGCTCACCGGCATCCGCATGTACGCCGACATGCTGCGCGAAGGGTGGCTGCCCGAGGGGGCCGAGGTCGCCGACTACGCCGGCCGCATCGGCGCCGAGGCGGACCGCCTGGGCCGGCTGGTGGACCAGGTCCTCGACCTCGCGGCGCTGGATCGGGGCGTCGCGACCGTCGACGTGCGCGCGGGCGACCTCGGCGACGCCGTGCGCGCCGCCGTGGCGCTGATGGAGCCGGTGGCCCGCGAGGCCGGCGTGCCGCTCGCAACCGACGTCGAGGCGGGGCTCCCCGCCGTGCGCTTCGACGCGGGCTTCGTGCGGGGGATCGTCCTGAACCTCGTGGACAACGCGGTCAAGTACGGCGGGAAGGGCGAGGGCAAGGGCGTCCGCGTCCTCGCGCGCAGGGCGCCGGGCGGGGTCGCCCTCGTCGTCGCCGACCGGGGTCCGGGCATCCCGCCCGAGGTCCGCGCCCGGCTCTTCGAGCCCTTCGCGCGCGGCGGGCGCGAGGAGACGCGGACGGCCCGCGGGGTGGGGCTCGGCCTCGCCCTCGTGCGCCGCTACGCCGACGCCCAGGGCGCGACCGTGGAGGTCGACAGCGCGGCGGACCGCGGCACGGCCGTGACCGTCGTCTTCCCCATGTGACGCCGCCGTTCTGTGCCGGCCCCGCGTGGGCGGGCATCATGCCGGACGTGCCGCTCGCGTCGCTCAAGGACCTCGAGCTCTCGTGGCTCCACCGCATCATGTGCGGCGGGGCGTCGTCGGCCGCCGACTGGATCGCGGCCTTCGTGAACGACGACCTCTTCGGCGTGCCGTTCATCCTGCTCCTCTACCTCCTCTGGTTCGCGACGCGGCCGGGGCGCGAGCGCGCCGTGCGCGTCCTCGTGACGCTCGTGCTCGCCATGGGGCTCGCCAACGGGCTGCGCGAGGTGGTCTGGAACGTCGCGCCGCGATCGCGGCCCCCGTGGGAGTACCCCCGCGCCGAGTGGCTCGTCGGCCCCAACGAGCGGCTCACCTGCGGGCAGCATCCCGACCGCTGGATCGACCGCAGCCACCCGCCGAAGAGTCCCGCGTTCCCGAGCGCGCACGTGACGACCGCCACGGTCGCCGCGACGGCGCTCGCGCTGGGGTCTCGGGCCTTCGGGGCCGTCGCGCTGCTGTACGCGCTGCTCGTGGGATGGGGCCGGCTCTACTGGGGGAAGCACTGGCCGAGCGACGTCGTCGGGACGCTCCTCCTCATGGCCGTGCTGACGTGGGCCGTCTGGCGCTTCGTCCCGCGCCTGCTCGCGTGGTGGCGCGCCCGCCGGGCGCGAGGCCTCCCGCAGGCTCCCCCCGCTACCTGAGGTAGAGGAGGTCGAGGGCCTTCCCCGGGGCGACGCGGGCCGCGAGCGACCGCGGGTCGCGCGGCTCGGGGCCGCTCGCGCACGAGAAGCCGGCGGCGCGCAGCAACTCGAGCGGGGCCGCGGGGTCCTCGTCCGCCGTGCGCAGGCCGTCGGGCCACCACTCGAGCACGATGCCGCGCAGGTCCGGCGAGGCGAGCGTCGACGCCATGCCGCGCAGGACCTCGGTCTCCGCGCCCTGGACGTCGATCTTCACGAAGTGGATCGGCGTTCGCCGCGAGCGGGCGAGCTCGTCCGCCGTCGAGAGCGGGACCTCGATCGCCTTGCGGTCGGGCGCGCCGCCGACCGTGCGGTGGTCGCCCCCGTCGTCGCGGGCGAGCCACAGGGTGGCCGTGCCGCACCGCGCCCCGAGAGCCGTCCGAAGCGGCACCACGTTGCGCCAGCGGCACCGCGACGCGTTGTGCGCCAGCACGGCGAAGTTGCGCGGCTCGGGCTCGCACGCGAGCACGGTCCCGTCGGGCCCCGCGACGTCCCCCGCGTGCACCGCCATGTAGCCCACGTTCGCGCCCGCGTCGAGCACGGTCATCCCGGGGCGGACGTGCGCGCGAAGGAGCGCGACGACCGGAGCGTGCGCCCGGCCGCAGAGGTACACCGCGCGCGAGACGGAGCGGCGCTCGACGTCGAGGCGGAAGGGCGCGCCGCACACGGGGACCTCGATGCGGGCGAGCCGCTCGCGAAAGCGCCGCGCCGCACGGTCCGCCGCGGGCCACCGCGGGAGCAGACGGCGGGCCGCCGGTCGCGACAGCTTCTTCGCGAGCGAGAGGCGCCACCGCCGCGCCACGAGCACGGGCGTCGGGACCCGCGGTCGGGCGAGCGCGGCGTCCCTGGCGGGGTCGTCCGCCACTTAGCGCGGCGGCGCGTGCCGCGCCCGAACGAGGACGACGCGCTCGCCGGCCGAGCCCGGAGCCGGCACCGCCAGCAGCATCGTGTCGCGCTCGGCGATCGCGCCCGCGCCCGCGGCGCGCTCGACCTGGTGGCGCGGCAGCGAGACCTCCGGCGCGTCGCCCGGCGCGTCGGGCGGCGTCCACGCGTCGACGCGCTCGATGCGACCGAGGACCGCGTTGACGTAGAGGACGGCCAGGCCGCCCACGCTGGCGAGGGGGCGCACGCCGACCACGATGCCCTCCTCGGCCGTCCCGTTGACGGGCAGCGTCTGGAGCTCCCCGTCGCCCCGGTCGACGACGCGGAACTCCGTCACGAGGGACCGCGAGCGGATGCTGCGCGTCGTGACGAGCTGCGTGTGGCCCGCCGCGAGCCGCGCCTCGAGCGCGTACAGGCCGCCCGGGTCCGTCACCGAGCGCAGGCGCTCCTCGAGCCGCGCCGCGCCCTCGGGCGCGAGGCGCCAGACGCGCTGGGCCGGGTCGTCCGCGCGAGCGCCCGCCTCCGCCAGCCAGGCCGTGGCCCGGTCGGCCGCCACCTCCACGGCCCGCACCTCGATCGCGAAGAGGCGGCCCTCGTCGCGCGAGAGGGTCTCGATCTCGCGCGCGAGCCGGACGTGGCCCGCGGGAGGGAGCACCGCCGTCGCGCGTCCCTCCCTCACGAGGACGACGCCGGAGGCCGCGGACAGGCCCGCCCGGTCGGCGAGGAGGCCGCCGAGGAAGGCGTCCCGCTGGGCGCGCGCGGCCCCGGGCCGCGCGGCGTCGCCGTACGGGGTCAACGGCCAGTCCTCGGGCGGCGGCTCGTCCTCGATCGCCGTCCCGAGGAGCCCGAGCGCGTACTCGCGGGTCTCGCCGCCCGCCGTCGAGGGCACGGCGGGCGGTGGCGGCGAGGGCGGCGCGATGTCGGGCGCGCCCCCCGCCGCCGCGGGGAACGCCGAGACGAGGACGACGAGATCGGGATGCGTGCCGCCCGCGGCGTCGCCGCCGGCGCCGGTCGCCCGGAACGGGTTCACGAGGCCGGTCAGGAGCAGGCTCCCCGCGTGGGGCACGAGCCGGTCGGCCTCGACGGCCTGCGCGAGGAAGACGGGGATCCGCACGAGGCCGGCCGACGTCATCACGGGCCGGGCGCGGTCCGGTCGCCGGACCGTCGCGACCGCGGAGATCGCGGCGTGCCCCGCCCGCCCCGGCACGTCCTCCGCGTAGAGGTCGAGGTCGAGGCCGTACGTCGCGTCGCGGTCGGCGATCCGGAGCGGCGGCACGCCGCCCGCCGCGAACCACGGCGACTTGTCGGTCGGCTCCCGCAGGCGCACGAGGGTCGCGTGGCGACCCGTCAGGCGCACGCTCGCCTGCGCGAGGAGCAGCAGCTTCCCCGACCGCGCCAGCCACTCGGACTGCTCGTCGATGCGGCGGCCCCGCACCACGACGACGCCCGGCGGGTCGGACGGGCCCACCTTCGGCTCGAACAGCCGCATGATCTCGGCCACCCCGCCCGGCTCCGCCGCGTAGACCCGGATCTCGGCCGTGGTCGGCGGCGGCGGTCCCTGCGGGAACGACCCGACGAGCGCGTCGACGTCGCGCAGGACGCCGGCCGTGTGCTGGACGACGAGGAGGTCGTCGTAGCGCTCGAGCAGGCGGTCGGCGCCGCTCCACGCGCCGGGCGCGACGTCGTCGCGCACGAACCGCTCGATCCACCGCGCGCGGCGCAGCGAGCCCGGCGCGGGGGTCGCCGCGATCCCGCTCGCCGAGAAGCCGCCGCCCCGGCTCTCGGGCGCCGGGTCGGGCGCGACCGCCGCGTCGAAGAAGCGCACGCTCGCGCCCGGGTCGGCGCCCGACGTGAAGATGCGCCCGAGCAGGGCGAAGAACTCGCCTCGCCACGCCTTGGGGCCCGGCGGCGCCTCGGGCCGGTCGGCGGGGACCTGCACGTCCGTCTCCGGGCGCAGCCCCTTCGCCTTCGCGTCGTCGAGCGCCTTGCGCAGCAGGACCATGATCTCCCGGCGCGTGTCGGACATCTCCGTCCAGAAGTCGCCCTCGTCGATCCGGGCGACGGCCTCCCGGAAGGGACGCGCCGCGAGGTGGGGCTTCTCCTCGCGCAGGAGGCGCAGGCCGTCCCGGCGCAGGGAGTCCACCTCGGCCACGAGCCGGCGCCAGTCCGTCACGCGGTTCGTCGAGACGAACCGGATCGCCTGCCGCAAGAGCTCGCCGCGGTCGGCGTAGCCGCCGACCTCCTCGAGCAGCGCGGCCGCGCGCTCGTCGTTGGGCTGGATCTGGAGGGCCTGGAGCAGCGCCTCGCGCGCCTGCTCGTAGCGCTTCGCGCGGACGTGCCCGGAGGCCGCGTCCACGAGGCGCCGGGCCGCGGCGATCCGGCCCTCGCGCTCGACGCGCGCCTCCTCGGCGCGCCGCATCGCCTCGCGCGCGCTCGTCTCCGCCTCGGACTCGGCCGCGGCGGACCGCGCGCGCAGGTGCTCCTCGCGGCGGGCGCGCGCCTCCTCCTTCGCGGTCGTCGGCGCGGCGGCGTCCTCCTCCAGCCGGCGCCACGCGGCCACGGCCTCCTCGCCCCGGCCGAGCGCGAGGTAGCACCGCGCGGCGCCGAGGCGTCCCTCGGCCCGCGTCGCGGGGTCGAGCCCCTCCGCGTCGTGGAGCGCGCGGAACACGGCGAGCGCCGCCGCCGGGTCGCGGGCCGTCTTCTCGAGGTAGAGGGCTCGCGCGAGGGAGGGCGGCTCGTCCTCGGCGCCCGCCGCGCCCCCGAAGGCGCCCGTTCCGAGGAGCAGCGCGACGAGCAGGGCACCGGCAAAGGGACGACGCAAGCGGGTCTCCGGGAGCGACCCGGGATCCTACCGGGTCCGGTCGAGGCTGGCCCCCCGGCCGTGGGCGTGCGACACGCTGGCTACGGCAGCGCCGCCCGGATGCGCAGGGCGGCGCGCAGCGGGTCGTCCGCGCCGAGGATGCCCGCGCCCACGGCGACGCGCGTCGCGCCCGCGCGGACGAGGTCGGCCGCGTTCTCGGCGGTGATCCCGCCGATCGGGAAGACGGGGAGGTCCGTGCGGTGCACGCACGCGGCGACGAGATCGGGGCCGCGCGGGGGGCGCGAGAGGCGCTTCGTCTGCGTCGTAAAGCAGGGCCCGAGGCCCACGTAGTCCGCGCCGAGGCCGAGGGCCGCCGCGACCTCCGCCTCGTCGTGCGTCGAGATCCCGATCAGGGGTCGGGGCCCGAGCATCGCGCGCGCCTGTGCGGGGGGCAGGTCGTCCTCGCCGAGGTGGACGCCGTCGGCGTCCGTCTCGCGGACGAGGTGGGCGCGGTCGTTCAGCGTGACGAGGGCGCCCGCGGGTCGTGCGAGCGCCGCGAGCCGGCGGGCGCGCGCGAGGAACTCCGCGTCGCCGCACGACTTCTCGCGCAGCTGCACGACGCCCACCGCGCCCGAGGCGAGCGCGCGCTCGACGGCGCGCTCCCAGGGGCCCTTGCACGCGGCCTCCGTCACGACGAGGAGGATCCGCGCGGCCCCGAGGCGGTCGCGCAGCTCGGCGGCGGTCAGCGCTCGACCGTCCACGCGGCGCCCTCCGCCGCGAGGTCCAGCGTCAGTCGGCGGCGCCCGTCGAGGGGGAAGGCGAGGCGCCGCGTCGCCGGGTCGTAGGCGAAGGGCGGCGGGTCGAGGAGCCCCATGCGCGTGCGCGGGGCGTCGGGCGCCGCCTCGGCCAGCGTGGCGGGCCACGCGCCGCCCCGCGACGACCGCCACGCGTGGACGGCGTCGCGGATCCCGTCGCCGCGGGCGATCGTGACGCGCACGTCGGTCTCCTTCACGCGGCCCCCGACGAGGACGCCGAGGAGGAGGAGCCCCGCCACGGCCGCCGCGCGGCCGGGCAGGGGGCCCAGGTCGGGCCACCCGTACCAGCGACGCACGCCCGCGGCGGCCCCGCCGAAGATCGCGACCACGGGCGCCGCGACCAGCCCGACCCAGTAGAGCGCCTCCCCGCGCGTCGCGTCGTAGCGCGCGGTCTCCGCCGCGAAGAGCCCGACGAGGACGGCGAGCACCGGGACGGGGAGGCGCCGCCACGGGGGCGGCAGCCGGTCGGCGAGCCACGACGCCGCGAGGAGGGCCGCGAGCAGGATGCACCCGACGGCGAGAAGCGGCACCGGTCGGCCTCGCGCCTAGCGCGAGGGCGTGCGCGCGCGGCGCTCGCCGCCCGCGCGGTGGCGCGCCACGTACGCCTCGAGCATCGCGAGTTGCTTCACGAACCCCTGCTCCTCGACGCCGGCGGGGCTCTTGAAGTAGGCGGCGAGGTGCGACATGAGGCCGCTCTCGCCCTGGACGCGCGCGAACGCGGCGAGGCGGGCCAGGTCGAGCACGAGGGGTGCGGCGAGCGCGGAGTCGTTGCCCTGCCACGTGAACTGCATCGACATGCGCGCCCCGAGGAAGCCCTCGAAGTGGACGTAGTCCCACGCCACCTTCCAGTCGTCGAGGCTCGGGACGTAGTCGATCGAGACGCGCGTGTGGACCTCGGGGTCGTGGAGGAGGGTCCTCAGCGCGACGTCCTTGCTCCGCGTCTTGCTGCTCTTCGCCTGCGGGTCGTCGAGGACGAGCCCGTCGCGGTTGCCCAGCATGTTGTAGCCCTCCCACGAGAGCACGCGGAGCGCGCGGCCCGTGAAGAGGGGGGCGAGGACCGTCTTGACGAGGGTCTCGCCCGTCTTGCCGTCGCTGCCCATGTGGGGCACGCGGCGGCGCTCGGCGAGCTCGAGCAGCGCCGGGACCGTGCAGCCCGGCGACGGCGTGAAGTTGACGTGCGGGAAGCCGGCGTCGATCGCCGCGTAGGCGTGGAGCACGCTCGCCGTCAGGCCCTTCCTCACGCGGCCCTCGAGGTAGTGCTCGAAGCGGTCGAGCGTCGCCCACTCGATGGGGACCTCGCGGGGCGGCTCGGTGCTCGACACGTTGACCACGACGACCGTGTCGAGGTGATGGCGCTCCTGGAACCGGCGCAGGTCGTCCTGGATCCCGGTGACGACGCCGCGCGCGGTCGACGCCCGCTGCACGCGTCCGCGCGCCGCGAGCGACTTCACCGCGTCGGACGGGTTGACGAGCCAGCCGGGGCGCAGGTCGGCGCTCACCGCCTCGAGGTCCTCGCGCAGGACCGTCAGCAGCCCCTCGTCGAGCACGCCCGCGCGGCGGCGGAACTCCGCGGCGGCGCAGGCCGTGTCCGTGTCGCGGATCTCGTGGCCGCCGAAGACGAGGTCGCCGACGGGCACGAGGTCGAGCCCCTGGAACTGCGGCGTCTCGGTCAGGAGCCCCGTCGGACGCCGGAGCCCGCGCGCCACCGCGCGCGCCCCGACGATCGAC
>DATLLK010000308.1:0-5418 GCA_035537895.1 Planctomycetota bacterium | reverse complement strand
GCTGGGGAGTTGCGACTCGTAAGGGCGTCCGCGGAGGTCTCGATGCCCGACCGCTCCCCGCGGCTGGACGAGCTGTTCAACGCCGCGCGGCGTCTCGCCGACCCGGCCGCGAGGAGGTCGTACCTCGAGGCCGCCTGCGGAGGCGACCGAAGCCTGCGCGCCCAGGTCGAGGCGTTGCTCTCCGCCTACGACGGCGCAGGCAGCTTCCTCGCAGGGCCCGCCGCAGGCCTCGCCCTCGACGCAGATCTCGTGGAGCCGGCCCCCTCTCCGCGGGAGACGGTTGGCTCGATGGTGGGCTCCTACCGGCTGCTCGAGGAGGTCGGCGAGGGCGGCTGCGGCATCGTCTACATGGCGGAGCAGCAACGGCCCGTCCGGCGGAAGGTCGCCCTAAAGCTGATCAAGCCGGGCCTCGACACGCGGCAGGTCATCGCGCGGTTCGAGGCGGAGCGGCAGGCGCTCGCCCTCATGGACCACGAGAACATCGCGCGAGTGCTCGACGCGGGCGCGACGGACTCCGGGCGGCCCTACTTCGTCATGGAGCTCGTGCACGGCGTCCCAATCACGGAATTCTGCGACACGAACCGGCTCCCTCCCGCCGCGCGGCTCGCGCTGTTCGTCCAGGTGTGCCGCGCGGTCCAGCACGCCCACACGAAGGGCGTGATCCACCGCGACCTCAAGCCGACGAACGTGCTCGTGACCCTGCGCGAGGGCGTCCCCGTCCCCAAGGTGATCGACTTCGGGATCGCGAAGGCGACGGGCCCCCGCCTCACGGAGCGGACCCTGTTCACGGGGTTCGCCCAGATGATCGGGACGCCCCTCTACATGAGCCCCGAGCAGGCGGAGATGTCCGGCGTGGACGTGGACACGCGGAGCGACGTCTACAGCCTGGGCGTCGTGCTCTACGAGCTCCTGACGGGCACGACCCCGATGGATCGCGCGCGACTGAAGGAGGCCGCGTTCGACGAGGTGCTGAGGATCGTCCGGGAGGAGGAGCCGCCGAAGCCCTCCACGCGCCTGAGCACCCTGGGCGAGCGGGCCCGGATCGTCTCCGCCGCGCGCGGGTGCGATCCGAAGCGACTCGACGGCCTCGTTCGCGGCGACCTCGACTGGATCGTGATGAAGGCTCTCGAGAAAGACCGCGCCCGGCGCTACGAGACGGCGAACGGGCTCGCGATGGACCTCGAGCGCTACCTCGGCGACGAGCCGGTCCTGGCGTGCCCTCCGACGCGGACCTACCGCCTGCGGAAGTTCGTGCGGAGGAACCGGGCGGCGGTCGTCGCCGCGGCGGCGGTGCTCGTCGCTCTCATCGGCGGGATCGTCGGGACCGGGATCGGCCTCCTGCGTGCCGAGGAGGCCCGGAAGGGGGAAGCAGAGCGGGCGAAGGGTGAGCGCGCCGCAAAGGAGCGGGCGGAGGCGAACCTCGAGCTGGCTCGCACGTCCGTCGAGACGTTC
The DNA here is from genome assembly GCA_035537895.1 of Planctomycetota bacterium. Classification (GTDB taxonomy): domain Bacteria; phylum Planctomycetota; class PLA2; order PLA2; family JAEUHO01; genus DATLLK01. The sequence goes on along the minus strand of DATLLK010000308.1, from coordinate 3,966 downwards.
CTCGGCACCGTGACGGAGGACCCGGACCTCCGTCAGGCCGGCTTCCACCGCGTGCGGCGGTCCCTCCTCGAAGGCGCGATCCCGTTCTTCGAGCGGCTGGCGGCCCAGGCGGGCGGCGAGGCCCGGGCCGAAGCGGGACGCGGCCTGGCCCACCTGCGGCTCGCCTCGATCCACCTGGCCCTCGGGGAGCACGAGCGCGCTCGGGCGGACGCCGAAGCGACGCGGGCCGTGTTCGCCCGCCTCGTTGAGCAGGACCCTGCCTCTCCGGCATACCGCTACGGTCTGGCGAATGCCCACCACAGCCTCGCCGTGTCCCTTGAGCGCGCGGGGAGGCAGGCGGAGGCGGAGGCCTCGTTCGGTGAGGCCCTCCGCCAGTACGGAGAGGTCCTCGCTCGCGAGCCCGGCAATCACGGGGCCCGCCACGACTCGTCCGATGCCCACTTCGACCTCGGGAACGTGCTCCGCGCCCTCGGGAGGACGGGCGCAGCGGAGGCGTCCTTCCTGTCCGCGCTGGGCGTGTCCGATGTGGAGGGATTCCCGCGGGACGCGAAATGGCGGCGGCAACGGGCGGAGACCCTCACCGCGCTCGCGGGCCTGCGGGCGGACGTCGGTCGGTTCGCGGAGGCCGAAACGGCGCTGCGCGAGTCGATGACCCTTCAGGACGGACTCGCCGCCGAGGCCGCGCACGACTTCGGCCTCCGCGCGGAGATCGCGAGCTCCCACGCGTTCTTGGGAAACCTGCTCCACATGCAGGAGATGCCCGACGAAGCGGAGGCCGCGATCCTGGAGGGCCTCCGTCTCCGCGAGTCGCTGGCGGCCGAGTTCCCGGCGCTGCCGCAGCTCCGCGCGCAGCTCGCGGCGAGCCTGGTCGCTCACGGGGTCCTGCTCTCGCGGTCGGGGAAGCACCTTCAGGCGGAGCCCCCCCTGCGCCGGGCCGTGGACGTGGGGGCGAAGCTATCGGCCGAGTTCCCCCGCACGCCCGAGTACCGGCACGTATGGGCGACCGCGCTGATGACCCTCGCCAACGCGCTGGACGGCCAGGGGATGACCGACGAGGCCGAGACGGCGATCCGCGAGGCCGCGCGGCTCGCGGAGGCCCTCGCGAAGGACTTCCCCGACGTGCCCGCGTACGGCCTGTCGGTCGCCGCGCTCCACTGCAACCTGGGGCTCCTCGTGCGCGACGCGGGCCGGCCGGAGGCCTCCCTCGAGTGGTTCGATCGGGCCGCCACGCGGCTCGAGGCGATCCTCGCGATGGAGCCGGGTCTGGTCGAGGCACGGCAGTTCCTCCTGAACAGCCGCGCGGGACAGGCGGCGGCCCTCGACGCCCTGGGCCGCCACGAGGAGGCCTTGAAGCCCCGCGCGGAGGTCCGCACACACATCGTCGAGCTGCACGGTCCTTTGCACCCCGAGGCGGTCGCGGCCACATACGAGCTCCTCGACCTCTACCGCGCCCTCGGCCGCGGCGCGGACCTGCTGCGACTTCGCCAGCAGGTCCTCGAGGAGAATCGGGCGGCCCTGGGACCTGATCACATAGAGACGCTGGGCGCCCTGTCGAACGTGGCCCTCAGCCACGACGACGCCGGCGAGCCCGCCCGAGCGCTCGAGGTGCGCGCAAAGGCGCTCGCGGCGTTGCGGGAGAAGTTCCCCGACCACCCGTACCTGCTCGTCACCTTGGGCACCCAGGCGGACACCCTCAGCGCGCTCGGTCGAGGGGGCGAGGCCGTTCCCCTGATCGACGAGTACGTGGCGAGGGCGACCGCGCCGGACATCGCCGCGCACGTCCCCCACCTCCTCCAACTCCGGTTGCGCCACTTCGAGCGCGCGAAGGACTCGGCGGGCTGTCGGGCAACCGCCGAGATGTTGGAGCGCGTCGGCCGCAGGGATCCCGAGGGCCTCTACGACGCAGCGTGCTTCCGCGCCGTGACGGCCGCGGTGCTGCGCGCCGCGAGCGGCGACGCCCGAGCGGTCGAGGAGGAGGCGCAGCAGGCCCTGGCGTGGCTTCGGAAGGCCGTCGCAGCGGGATTCGGCGACGCCGAGCACGTCGCGAACGACAAGGACCTCGACGCCCTGCGCGATCGCGAGGATTTCCGCCGCCTCGTCGAGACGCTGCGCCCGACCCGCTGAGGGCGCGGCGGGTCCCCGGGGCGTGAGGGCCCCTGGAGGGGCGGGCGATTAGGGGCCGCCCCCCCCGATCTCGCACTGCTGCCGAGGCGCGGCCCCGAGAACCAGTCCCGCGGGAGCGCCCGGAAAGAGGGAACCATGGACCGCAAGACCAACGTTCGGGCGGCGCGACTCGCCTCCGCCGCCCTGTTCCTCCTGGGGATCGCGTGCCTCGACGCGCCGCTCGCCGACGCGGGGAAGCCGAAGGGCAAGGGCCGCGGCCGCGACACGACGCCCCCGACCCTCGTGTGCCCGTCCAACGTGACCACGACCGCCACGGATCCCTCGGGAGCCGTCGTGGCGTTCTCCGCCACGGCCACCGACGACACGGATCCGGCCCCGACGATCACGTTCAGCCCGGCTTCGGGAACCGTCTTCCCCATCGCCACGACGACGGTCACCGCGACCGCGACGGACTGGCGCGGGAACTCCGCGACGTGCACGTTCGACGTCACGGTCCTCGAGCCTCAAGTCGCGTTCGCGGGCACGTTCACGAGGTCGGATAGGATCCAGATCGCCTCGGGGGAGTGGTGCTCGTACTACGAGTGGACGATGACCGTCGCAGAGGACGGGACGGTCTCCGGCACGGGCTACCAGACCTACCTGTACGTGTTCACGGAGGGATACCTTCCCCTCCGTCTCGAAGACCTGCCCGCGGGGGTCTCCCCAACCGCCACAATCAGCGGTACGGTCGACGCCTACGGAGGGATGGCGTTGACGTTCGACGGCGAGCAAGCCTGGATGTGGGAGGGTGAGTACTACGAGGATGGCACTCCTATCTACACGGTCAGCGCGTCATTCGGTGGCGCGACTCGCTCCGCCTCCCTCGACGACGCCGGCGACCTGGTGCTGGTCGACCCGTTCGGACGCGTGGAGATCTGGTCCCGACAGTGACCGTGGACCGTGCGCCGGACCGGTCCCCGTGGGCCGGCCGGCTTCGCGGGCGGGGGCCGACGCCGATCGACGTCGGCCCGCCCCTCTCAGCTCGGCGACGACCCCGACGCGTGCGTCAGCTCGTAGACGGGGATCGGCCCGCCGGGCGGACCTCGAACGCGAGCGCGGGCAGCTGGCCGTCCTCGAGCGCCTGCAGACGGTGGCTGCCGAACGCCAGGTGGTCGAAAGCCGGCTCGCGCACCTGCGCGACATCCTCACGATCGAGGATCTCTCCGAGGTTCGCGAGGCGCGGCGCGGGGTTCGTCCGCGTCGAGATCGGTGTGCACCGCGGCTCGTTCGTGCTCGTGGGTGACGGCCCGCTGCAGCCGCTCCCCGGCGGCGAGGACCTGCTCCGCGCGATGGGGGAGGAGTCGTCGGCCACAGAAGCGAGTCGTGCCGCGTCTCGCGGTGCCATCGACGTGCCCGGGGCGGAGCCTTGCGGCCACCGCCCCGAGTCGCGTCCATGTGTGGTCGGGGCGACTGGATTCGAACCAGCGCGAGCCCGCCAGTGGGGGACGGGGCCCGTGGTCCAACGCGCGTGAACTCGGGGGGGCGATTCCGGCGTTCAGGAGCGCGGCGGCGGGCATCGCGCTTTGCGTAGCGTCTTCAGGGGGCTATCGCCCCCTACGGCGTCGGCTTCGCCGCCGCCTACCCCGTGAGGTCGCTGGTTCGAATCCCTGGTCGGTGCGCGTAAAGAGCAACAGCCGCCCGTTGCCGAGCGGCTGTCGCGTTTGTGGTCGGGGCGACTGGATTCGAACCAGCGCGAGCCCGCCAGTGGGGGACGGGGCGCGTGGTCAGGCGCACGTGGGTTTGCGGGGGCGATTCCGGCGTTCAGGAGCGCGGCGGCGGGCATCGCGCTTTGCGTAGCGTCTT
>DATLLK010000307.1:0-2631 GCA_035537895.1 Planctomycetota bacterium | reverse complement strand
GGTTCTACGTCACGAGCGAGTTCGACGTCGGCAGCGGGACGCTCCTCAACGCGACCGTCAACCAGGCGCCGGCCGACCTCGCGATCTTCGCGCACCCGTACAACCTCCCGACGGGCCTGAACCCCACCGGCACCACGATCGACATGAACGGCGGCCCGGCGAGCGCCTGGGTCATGTACGGCCCGATGGCCGACCTCACGATCGGCGGCAACAGCGACTACTTCGGGGGCGCGGTGGCCCGGACGATCACGTTGAACGGCACGGTCAACTACCACTACGACAAGGCGCTCGACGACCTGTTCATCATCGGGCTGCCCCGGCTGGACCGGTCGTTCTGGCGCGAGCTGTCGAGGCCGAACCGATGAGCTCCACTCGCGCTCGCGCCACGGTCCTACTTGCCATCCTCGTCGCCGGCCTTGGCGTGGCGGCGCCCGGGGTGCGTCCCGCCACCGCCGGCACCGAGGGCGTCACCGGGCGCCCCGACTCCTTCGAGGATCTCGTCGGTCGTCTGGGCTCGCCCGCGGACCCCTTCGTCGTGGAGCGGATCCTCCCGCACGCGCGGACGTCGGACCCGGTGCGCACGCAGGCCGTCGTCGGCGCCCTTTGGCACGCGGGGGGCCACGCGGCGGCGCGAGGCCTCCTCGAGATCGGGGCGCGTTCCGAAGGCGCCGAGCGCGCCCTCGCCTGGGAGTGCTTCGGACGGAGGGGCCTCCGCGTGTCGTCAGCGCCGGGCCTCCTGGCCGTGCGCGAGGCGATGTCCGACCCCGACATGTCCGTGCGCCGGCAGGCGTTCGCGGCGATCGGGGTCCTCGGCACCGCCGAGGACATGCCGGCCCTGCTGGCCGCGGCTCGCTCGCCCGACGGCGCCGTCCGGACCTGCGCCTGGGGCGCGCTCCCGCGTCTGACCGGGGTGAGGATGCAGCCCCAGGCCCGGCGCTGGACCGAGTGGTGGGGCGAGAGCGAGAAGGACCTCCGGGCGGCCGTCACGACCGCGCTGGACGATCTCCAGCTCGGCGAGGACCCCTCGCGCGTCCAGCACGCGCGCGTCGTCCTCGCTCGGCACGCGTGGGTCGCTCTGGAGCCCGTCGAGGAGGCGGTCCGCGAGTGGATCGCGTTCGGCGACATCCGGCTGCGAATCGAGGGGTATCGCGTCGTCGGCGCGCTGCGCTGGGGCGACGTGGCCGTCGATCTCTCCCGTGCCCTGCTCTACGAGCGGGACGAGGACGCCCTCGAGGAAGGCCGTCGGGCCGGCCGGGTCGTCGGGCTTCCGGTCCCTCCGGCGCCGCCGACCGCGACCGACGCCCGCCCGGCACCCATGCCCGTCGCACCGCCGCTCGCGGCGGCCGGGGACGACGTCGAGGACGCGGACGTCGGCGAGGACGTTCGCGAGGACGTTCGCGAGGACACTGGCGGGGAAACCCTCGAGCGCTGACCGCTGCCTCGGCTCGCGTCGCGACCGCGGCCGGTCCCGCCGCCCACGAGTCAACGGGCGGCGCGCACTTCGTCCACGAACGTCCACACCTCGGCGTGGAGCGGGGCGTGGCCCACCTTCAGCTGCTCGCGCCGGACCTTCGTGTAGCCCAGCTCCTTCAAGCGTTCCTGCGCCCGGTCGGACTGGCCCTCGATGCCCGGCGGGGTGCCGAACACGTGGTCGCGGTGCGGGTCGTTCGCGCCCGTCAGGATGAGGACGGGCGGACCGCCGTCCTCGCCCACGGCCGGCGGATCCGAGATCCCCATTCCGCTGAAGTTCGCGCAGGCGGGAGCGGCGCCGCGCACGTGCGCGGGGTCCATGAAGAGCTTCCAGTAGCACCAGTTCCCGCCGCCCGAGAAGCCCGTCACGAAGACGCGCTCCTCGCCGCCGAGCCGTGTTCGGACGATCTCGAGGACCTTGTCCGTCCCGGGGCCGTCGAACCCCATGCGGTCGCCGCTCCACTGCGCGAGCACGGCCGGGTCGTAGAAGGAGTAGGTCTCCGGCTTCAGCTCGTTCGTGTTCGTGAGCCCGCAGGGCGTCACGACGATCGCGTCGCGCGACCCGCGCGCGCCCACGCAGCGACGGAAGTAGCCCGCGAAGTCGCAGCCGGCTCCCTCGACGCCCACGAGCACGGGGTAGGTCTTCCCCTTCTGCCAGCCGCGCGGCAGCGAGACCCAGGCGAGCAGCGGGTGGTCGGGGTGCCCGAGCAGCAGCGCGTCCTTCGTCCCGAGCTCGACCTCGTGCCGGTCGTAGCGCGGCGCCCCTGCGGGGTGGAGCTTCCGCAGGCGCTGCAGCACGAGCGCGCCCGTGACGGGGCTCCCCTTCGCCGCGTCGTCGAGCGCCTTCTCGGCGCGGGCGAGGCGGCGCTTCGTCGGCTCCCACGCGTACCCGCCGGTCAGGTAGGCCGCCGCGCGCACGGCGGCCCGGTCGTCCCGATCGAGGGCCGCGAGCCGGTCGAACGTCTTCGCGATCCGCGGTCCGCTTGCCTTGCGCAGCGTCGCGACTCGGTCCCGTGCGTCGGTCGGCTCCTCGCTCACGGCGGCGAGAGCCGTCTCCGCCTCGGCCACGCCCTTGGCGTCCGCGGCCAGCGCCTTCGCCTCCGAGAGCGCCTCGAGCCCGGCGGCCTGCGCCGGTCAGGGGGCGCAGGCGAGCGCGAACGC
>DATLLK010000306.1:0-3892 GCA_035537895.1 Planctomycetota bacterium | reverse complement strand
GCCCCGCCTCCGGGAGGTCGTCGTCGTGGACCCGGGCCGCGCGACGGGCGTGCCCGGGACGACGTTCGACCGCCTGGTGGAGGAGGGCGCGTCCGCGCCGTCGCTCGGCGAGTGCGCGGCCGCCGTCGGCCCCGACGACGTGGCGACGATCATCTACACCTCGGGAACGACGGGCCGCCCGAAGGGCGTCGTGCTGACGCAGGGGAACTTCCTGCACCAGATCGAGGTGATCCCGGGAACGCTGAACATCGGCCCCGACGACGTCTTCCTCTCGATATTGCCCCCGTGGCACATCTTCGAGCGCACGGTCGAGTACGTCGCCCTGACGCAGGGGGCGCGGCTCGTCTACACGGACCTGCGCTCCTTCCGCGGCGACCTCGCGTCGAAGCACCCGACGTTCGTGCCGAGCGTCCCGCGCGTGTGGGAGGCCGTGCACGACGCGGTCCGCCGCACGCTGGCCGAGGGGACGGCGCTGAAGCGCGCGCTCTTCGCCCTGGGCTACCGGGTCGCGGACGCGCGGGCGTCGGCCCGCGACCTCTTCCGCGGCCACGTCGTCAGGAAGGGCGGCGGGCGCGCGTCGTGGATCGAGCGGGCGCTCGCGGGCGTGGGCGCGGCTCTTCTCTGGGTGCCCGACATGCTGCTTCGCTCCGTCCTCTTCCGGCGCCTGAAGGCCATGACGGGCGGGAGGCTGCGCGGCGCCGTCGTCGGAGGCGGCCTCATGCCCGCCCACGTCGACCGCTTCTTCCGCGCCGTCGGGCTCCACGTGCTCGTCGGCTACGGGTTGACCGAGACGGCCCCGGTCGTGACGGTGCGCCGCGAGGGCCGCAACGTCCTCGGCACGATCGGCACGGCGATCGCCGGGGTCGAGATTCGCATCCGGGACCCGCAGACCGGCGCCGACCTTCCGCAGGGGCAGGTCGGCGTCGTGTGGACGCGGGGCCCGCAGGTCATGCGCGGCTACCACCGGGACGAGGAGCTCACGCGCAAGGCCATCGACACCGAGGGCTGGTTCGACACGGGCGACCTCGGCATGCTCACGGTCGAGGGCGACCTGTGCTTCCGCGGACGGCAGAAGGAGACGATCGTGCTCTCGGGCGGGGAGAACGTGGAGCCCTCCCGCGTCGAGGCCGAGATCCTGCCGTGCCCCCTCGTCGAGCAGGCGATCGTCGTCGGCCAGGACCGAAAGACGCTTGCGGTCCTGCTCGTCGCGAAGCCCGTGGACCTCGCCCGCCGCGTCGGCGCCCCCGAGGGCACGGCGCTCGCCGCCCTCGTCGCGCGCGAGGACGTCCGCGCGCTCCTGCGGCAGGAGATCGTCCGCCGGACGGGTCCGGGGTCGGGGCTGCGGCCCTTCGAGCAGGTGTCGCGCGTCGTCCTGCTCGACGCGCCGCTCACCCCCGAGAACGGCCTCCTCACCGCGACGATGAAGCCCCGCCGCCACGTCGTCGTGACCCGCTACCACGACCTGATCGAAGCGGCCTACCGGTAGGTCGGGGGCAAGGGAAGCGTAAAGGCGCCCCGGATCCGTGCGCGGGCTCCCGACGTTCGGTAGGATCCTTCCCGTGCTCGAGGAACGTGCCCTCGTCCTGAACAAGTCCTGGACGCCGATCTCGACGACATCGGTGCGTCGCGCCATCGTGCTCGTGGTGCGCGGCGCCGCCGGGATCGTGGACCCCGAGACCTACTCCGTGCAGACCTGGTCCGACTGGCTGGGGACCACCCCGCAGGACGATGGGGACGACGACGCGGACGGCGACCTGCTGCTCCAGGGGTTCGGGTTCTCCGTGCGCGTACCCCAGGTGATCGCGCTCCGGCACTACGACGGCTTCCCCGTCCGCGGCGTCGCCTTCACGCGGCGCAACGTCTACCGGCGCGACGGGTACGCCTGCCAGTACTGCGGTCGCCGTCCGGGCGTCGAGGACCTGACCATCGACCACGTGATCCCAAGGTCGCGCGGCGGGACGACGTGCTGGGAGAACTGCGTCACGGCCTGCCGGTCGTGCAACGCGAAGAAGGCCGACTACCTGGCCCACGAGCTCGACCTGGCCCTCGAGCGGGCGCCGGCCGCGCCCCGCTGGCCCGGCGGCCTCGACCCGGCCTCCGTGCGCGCGCGCCCCGCCTGGCACCGCTTCCTCCCGCAGTCCACCCTGCTCTACGGCACGTAGGGGCGGTCGTGGCCGGTCCGCGGGACTTCCCCTGCCCCGCCTGCGGAGCGCCCGTCCCCGCAGGCGCCCTCTCCTGCAAGGCGTGCGGCGCCGACGAGCGGACCGGCTGGGCCCTGGAGGGCGACGCGTTCGACGAGGAGGTCGCGCAGGAGGTGGATCTCCCTCGCCGGATGGACGACGCGGAGTACGACGCGTTCGTTCGCGAGGAGCTCGGAGGCGGCGCGCCGCGCGCGACCCCCTTCTCGCGCTCCGGGTTCCTCTTCGTCGCGCTCGCCGTCCTCGCCGTCGCGATCCTGCTCGCGCTGCTCGTCGGCCTGGGGCGGTCGTGACGCAGGCGCCCGTCGCCGCGCCCCCGGGTCCGGGCCGTCGCGTCGTCGTCGCCTGGGCGCTCTACGACCTCGCGAACACGATCTACTCCGCGGTCGTCGTGACGGCGTTCCTCCCGTCCATCTTCGTGAAGTCGTGGGGGTCGCTGAAGCCGATCGGCATCACGACCTCGCTCACCCTGCTCGCGAGCGCGATCGTCTCGCCGCGCCTCGGGGCCGGCGTCGACCGTACGGGCCGCGCGCGCAGGGGCCTCGACATCGCGACGAACGTGTGCTGCGTGTTCTCGGCGCTGCTGTTCTTCGCGGTCAACTGGGGTCCCGTCCCGACGCTGGCGTGCTACGCCGTGTCGCTCTTCGCTTACCAGGCCGCGCTCACCTACTACAACGCGCTCCTGCCGGTGGTGGCGCCTCCGCACCGCCGCGGCTTCGTCTCGGGGCTCGGCACGGGGCTCGGCTACGCGGGGATCCCGCTCGCGCTGCTCCTCGGCCAGTGGATCATGCGCGCGACGCCGCTCGGCGCGCGCGGCGCGTTCCTGCTCTGCGCCGTCCTGATGACGCTCGGGACGATCCCGCTGTGGCTGTACGTCCGCGACGACCCGGCGGCCGCGCGGCGCACGCCCTCGCCCGACGCGCCCGCCCGCACGGTGCGCGACGCGATCGCGTTCGTGCGCACCCAGCCGGTCCTGCTCCTGCTGCTCGCCGCCAACTTCGTCTGCGCCGACGTCGCGAACACCCTGATCCAGTACGCGACCCTCTACTTCGAGGACTACGTCGGGATGCCGCTCGAGCGGGCGGTGACCCTGCTGATCCTGCTCTCGCTGACCGCGATGGTCGGAGGGCTCGTCGTCGGGCGCTTCGCGGACCGCGTGCCGCCGACGCGCCTCTACGCGGGCGCGTGCGCGGCGCTCGTCGTGGGGCTCGTCGTCGCGGCCGAGTGGCCGGGCCATCCCGTCGCGACCGCGATGCTGATCGTCACGGGCGGGATCGGGGTCTCGACGATCTGGAGCGTGGGCCGCCAGCTCGTCGTGCGGGTCACGCCGCCGGAACGGTTCGGCGAGGCGCTCGGCCTCTACGGCGTGACGACGAAGGCGAGCATCGTCGGGACGACGATGTTCGCGGTGCTGCGGGACCACTTCGGCTACCGCGTCGCGATCCTCGTCGAGGCGGCGGTGCTCGCCGGCGGCGTGCTGCTGATCCTCGCGCTCGGTCGCCGGCTCGCGCGGGAGGCGACGCCGTGAGGGGCATCGCGGACGCGCGCATCGAGGAGGCCCTCCTGCGCCGGCTCGGGGAGGGTCCGGCCGACGTGGTCGACCTCGTGGCGTGCGCCCGCGCCGCGGCGCCGGGCCCGCTCGCGGGCCGGGAGGGCGCGTTCCACGCGATCCTCCTTCGTCTCCAGCGCGTAGC
>DATLLK010000305.1:0-2663 GCA_035537895.1 Planctomycetota bacterium | reverse complement strand
CGTACGGGCGGCGCGGCTCCATCGCCCCGTAGTACCCCGCGGGGGGGAGCGACACCACGGCCTGTCGGGGCCAGCAGGCGTTCCGACGGCTCCGCCGCACGGGCGGGCGCGGCGAGACGTCAGGCGGGCGGGCTCGTCGGGCCGATCGGCGCGTCGTGCGCGCGGAGCGCGAGCTCCACGCGGTTGCGGACCTCGCACTTGGCGAACACCGCCATCAGCGCGTTCTTGACCGTCTTCTCGGTGATGCCCAGGTGCTGGCCGACCTCGGCGTTCGTCATCCCGCGCGCGACGTCGACCGCGACCTGCGCCTCGCGCAGCGTGAGGCGGAAGCGCGTCTGGAGCCGGCGCACGCTGGGCTCGGCGAAGAGTCCCGGCGGCGACACGCGGACGACGAACCAGCGCCCTTCGGGTCGCGGAATCAACGAAAGCGTTGCACGGAAGGGCCTGCCGCCGTCCGCGGCGAGCAGGATCTCGCCGGGCGGGGGCGCGTTCTCTGAGCGGTCCACGCGGTCGCGGAACGAGGTGACGGCGGTGCGCACGCTCGCGATCAGCACCCCGTCGCGGTCGTGCAGCTGGCTGCGCGCGGCGACGTTCTGATAGGCGACGCGGACCTCGTCATCGAAGAGGAGAACGCCCCGGTCCGGATCCGCGTCGAGGATCTCCCGAAACGGATAGTTTTCGATTCCCGGAGGGGTGTACCCGCGTTCCATCGTGTTCGGACGACTCCCGCCGCCTTGGTCCCACCGGATGGGCGAAGGTCCTAACGTAGCGGGGCGGCGGGGGGTGGGAAGTGGACGGAAGTCTCGCAACCGTCCCGACGACTTGCGGATACATGGTTGCCACAAGGCCCGCCGGAACGAGGGTCCGCTTTCCACCCCGACGTCGAAGCGCCCTCGCTCCCCCGCTGGACGCCGCCTCGATCGGTAGTACCTTCGCCGATCCACCGCGGGGTGGAGAAGTGGTATCTCGTCAGGCTCATAACCTGGAGGTCGCGGGTTCGACTCCCGCCCCCGCTACCACGACGGCCCCGGCCTCACGGCCGGGGCCGTCGCCTTTTGTGGCGACGCCGTTGGTGCCGATGCCGTTACGAGGCGACCGTGCCCAGGGGGACGGGTGCCGCCCCAAGGGGAGCGGCCCGGCCACAGGGTGACCAGTTTCGGAATTCGCCTCCTGCGCGAACCGGGGGTGAGAGCGTCTCCTCTGCGGCACGCTTTGTCCTGCGATCGCGGCCGCCCGCACGGAGACGCGCTAGGCTGCCTCGCCACCCCTCTGCGGCGTCCCGTTTCGCCCCGAGGAGGGACGTACGGCTCGGCGCACTACGATGCCCCGCTCCCCCACCTCCCGAGGTGCCATGCTCGCCACCCGCCCGACGCTCGCTCGCCTCGCTACCCTCGCGATCTTCACACTTCTGCTCGCGCCCGCGGCGGCCCTCGCCGCCCCGACGACGTCGAACGAGAAGGCGGCCGCCCTCCTCGAGGCCAAGGCCGCCTCCGTCGTGCAGGTGAAGGTCGTGCTCCGCATGCTCGACCGCGAGAACACGTTCACGTACCAGGGCACCGTCGTGGACCCGTCGGGGATGATCCTCACGCCCAACTTCAGCTCCGGGTTTCGCGGCGTGAAGACGACGGTCGTCTCGATCCGGGTGATCTTCGCGGGCGACGAGAAGGAGCACGACGCGGTGCTGGGCGCCTTCGACAGCAAGCTCGGCCTCGGCTTCGTGCGATTGAAGGACACCACGGGCCTCAAGCTCTCGTCCGTCGACTTCGGGACGGGCGCGGACCCGACGCTCGGCCAGGAGCTCTTCGGCGTCCTCCGCATGGACGAGGGCTTCGACTACGCCCCGTACTTCGGGATCACGACGATCGTCGGCCAGGTCCAGAAGCCGCGTGCGATGTGGGTTCCGCAGGGCTTCCTCCCCTACGCCGCCCCGCTCTATCACCTCGACGGCCGCGTGGCCGGCGTCGTGATCCGGCAGGAGGGGATCTCGGAGAGTGGGAGCGGCCAGCGCAACTTCCTGCTCCCCGTCGAGGCGACGAAGGCCGTCGTCTCGCAGGCGGTGAAGGCCTGTTGCAAGGCGCTCGAGGACGCGAAGACCCTGGAGGCCGAAGGCGCCGAGGCGGGCATGGCCGACGAGGGCGGCATGGCCGAGGGCGCCGGCATGGAAGACGCCCCCGCCATGGACGACGCCCCCGCCGGCATGGACGAGTAGGACCGCGGAGCGGGCCTAGCGCTCGCCCGCCTTGCCCGAAGGCGGATCGTCGCCGTCCGACGACGACGTCCCGCGGCGGCGTGCATCCGCGGGCTTGCCTGCGGCGGGCGCGGCGGGGTCGGACATCCCAGACTCCATCCCCGACTCGGACTTCCCCGATTCCGGCTTCCCTGAGTCGGGCTTGCGCGGTTCCGCCTCCTTCTCGCGCGCGGCGGCGACCTTCGCCATCGCGTCGAGGAACTCGCGGTCGGCCGCGTCCAGCGCCGTGCGCGCCTCCGAGTCCGTTGCGGCGTCGCTCGCCTGCGCGAGGGCGGCGAGCGCCTTCGTGCGCGCGGACTCGTACTTCATGATCTCGCGCAGCGCCTTCAGATCGGCATCGCGCGCGCGACGCGCCTCGTCGTCGAGGGCGACGGGCTCGGGACGGCCGGCGTTCACCTCGGTGCGGGCCTTGCGC
>DATLLK010000304.1:0-2641 GCA_035537895.1 Planctomycetota bacterium | reverse complement strand
GGCGAGGCGTGGCTCGTCTACCGGCTGACGCCGGAGGACGCGCTGGTCGCGGCGAGCCTCTCCGACGGGAGCGTCCATCCCTACCGGGCGCGCGTCGTGCAGCGCGTCGAGTTCACCTTCGGAGACTGAGGTGCGCGTCGTCCGAGCCGCCGTCCCGCTCTCCCTGGTCCTTGCGGCCTGCGCCTCGCCCGGGCGCAGGATGGCGATCGACGTGCCGCCGGCGAGCGCGCCGGGCGCGCAGCAGGCCGTCGCGGCCGAGGTCGGCCGGCTGCTCTCGGCCGACCCGGACGCGGCGAAGGAGGCCGAGGCGCGGCTGACGGGCCTCGACGCGGCGGGCCGCGCCCTGCTCGCGGAGCACGCGCGGAGGATCCCCGACGAGCGCGACCCCCGCTGGCGGCACGTGCTCGACGAGAACGGGCTCGCGTCGGGCCTCTCGCCCGCGGATCGCCTCGACCTCAACCTCTGGCGCATCGCGCGGCCCGAGCCCGCGATGGTGCTCAAGGGACAGGCGGGCCTCCTCGACCTCGCCCGCGCGTCGGGCGACCTCCTCGTCGCGCGCTTGAAGGATCCCGGTCCCGGACGCGACGCGATCGCGCTCGCGCTCGCAAGCGCGGGCCGGGAGGAGTCGGTGCCCGCGCTGATCGACCTATTCCGAGATCCCGCGAACCCCGGCGAGCGACGGGCCGCGGCGGAGGCGATCGCGGCGTTGACCGACGGGACCGTGCGTCCCCGGACGGACGCGACGGAGGAGGAAGTCGTGCGCGACGTCGCCCGCACGCAGGCGTGGTGGCAGGAACGCCAGGGAGGCGCCGATGGGGGTCCGTGACGTCGGGCGGCGCCTGTTCCTCGCGGGCGCGGCACTCCTCTTCGCGTTCGCCGGGCCCGCTCGCGCGGGCGAAGGGGACGCCGTCGACGCCGCCGCCGCCGAGGCGCTTCTCGCGCGCGGCGAGGCACAGGCGGCCCTCGAGGCGTTCCTGCGCCTCGCCGAGGCGCCGGGAGGGGCGGAGGACGTTCGCGTGCAATCGGGCCTCGCCGGCGCCCGCCTCGCGCTCGGCGATCCGCACGGCGCGCTGCCTCCGTTGCGGACCCTCGCCCGACAGCGGGGCGACGCCGAGGACCACCTGCGCCTCGCCGACGCCCTCGTGGCGGCGGCGGAGGCGAACATCGCCGCGGGGCCGCAGATCAGCGCCGGCGTCGTCCCCTACCTCGAGGACGCGCTCGTGGCGGCGAAGGCGCCGAAGGAGCCGTCCACGGAGACCGCGGCCCGCCTCGCCTTCGTGGCGGGACGCGCGCACTGGCTGCTGGGCCGGGCGGCGGAGACGTACGCGGTGCTCGGTCACGCGGGGCTCGCAAAGGACCCCGCCGCCCAGGACCTGCGCGCCCGCGCGGCCTACTCGACCGGCGCGTTCGCAGACGCGGCAGCGGCGTGGTCGGCCGCCGGGAACCGCCGCGGGGAGGCCGCCGCCTGGTCCGCCGCGCGCGATGCGCGGGCCGTGGACCTCTACCGGGACCTCGTGAAGGAGACGCCCGGCGACGAGATCCTGCTCGACGAGGCGGGCATGGCGGCGTCGTTCGTCGGTCGCGTGGACGACTGGGACCGGACGCTCGCCACGCTCGCGACGACCCCCGGGCAGCGGGCCGTCGTCTCGCGCGCCCGAGGGCGCCTGATGGAGCGCGCCGGCCGGTTCGCGGACGCGGAGGCGCGACACCGCGAGGCGGTCGCCGCCGCTCCGGCCGACGGCGACCTCAAGAAGGACCTCGCGCGCGTGCTCGTCAACCGGGCAGGCGAAAGCGACGCGGCGGCGGTCGAGGCGGGGGCGATCTACCTCGCCCTCCTCGGCGAGAGCCCCGACGACGCCACGGTGCGCGAGGGCCTCGACTACCTCGCGCAACGCGAGGCGGCGCTCGCGCCGAAGGAGCTCCCGGACACGACGCGCCTCGATCGCGCGGTCGCCTGGTTCAAGGCGCTCGCGGACACGGACCCGGAGAACCCCACCTCGTGGGCGCAGCTGGGCGTCGCGTGCCGACTGGCGGGTGCGGGCGCGGAGGCCGTCGCGGCCTACGACCGGGCCGTCGCCCTGAACCCCTTCGACCCCAGCCTCGAGAACGACCGCGCGATCGCCGTGCTCGCGACCGGCGATCGCGCGGGGGCGCTCGTCGGGTTCGAGAAGGCCGCGGCCGCGGACCGCAACGAGACCTCGCCGCGCCAGAACGCGGGCCGGCTGCGAAGGCAGGCCGGGGAGCGCGACCGTGCCACGGTGCACTGGGCGGAGGCGTTGGCGGCCACGCGGACCGTGGGGGGGACCCCCATGCTCTACCGGTCGCTCCTCGACCGGTTGTGGCGGGACCGGGCACGCGAGGGGCGCTGACCACCCCCCGTCGGGGGCCCGGGGGCGGCGGTCCCCTGCCGTCGCAGGCCCGTCGTGCGGTACGATCCGGACTCGGGCGCCCGTAGGCGCCTGCCCACCCCCGGCGGGCCGGGGGAGAGAGATCCCATGCCGATGACCCGTTCGTTCGTGCTGCCCCTGGCCCTCGGCGCGCTGCTCGCCGGCCCCGCGGTGCGGTTTGCGCGGGGCGCCGACGCCCCGGCGCCCACCCCCGCCTCTCCGGCCGACGCGCCGGCAGCGCCCGGCGACGCGCC
>DATLLK010000303.1:0-3519 GCA_035537895.1 Planctomycetota bacterium | reverse complement strand
CGACGGTGCAGGCGCAGTTGGACGCGGCCCAGCCGAGCGCGTCGCGCGCCCCGCCGATGACCCGCGTGATCCCGACGGTGGCGCAGGTGAACGCCGCGGTGACCTCGCGCGACTCGCCGGGCTCGAGCTTCTCGACGACGGACTGCAGGTTCGCGTCCGCGACCGCCTTCGCGCCGAGGTCGCCGCGCAGCTGGATCGTGACGTTGGCGAGCGCCACGTCGCCCGAGTTGCGCACGGTGACCGTCACCTTGAACGGGTCGCCGGCGAGCACCCGGCCGGGGGCGCTCTGGCAGCTCACCTCGAGGTCCCAGCGGTTGCACCCGGGCTCGATGGCGCCCGCGCTGCGGGCGAGGACGGCGACACAGGCGAGAGCGAGGAGGAGGAGAACCGACCGCGGTGCGCGCATGGGGGGGCCTCGAGAGACGACGCCGCGACGGGGTTCCGCGCGGAGCGGCGCACTCTACCGGGACCCCGTCGCGGCGCACCCCCGGGTACGACCGGGCCGACCCGACGGGTACATGACCCCTGCGTGACGGTACCGTCCCCCGGAGCATGCACCGACTGCGCGTCGCCACGTGGAACATCCACAAGGGGATCGGGACGGACCGCCGATACGAGATCGAGCGGACGCTCGACGTCCTCGCGTCGATGGACGCCGACGTGCTCTGCCTGCAGGAGGTGGACGAGCGGGTCCCTCGGTCCTCGCTCCACCCGCAGGCGCGCGTGATGGCGCGCGAGCTGGGCTACGACCACGTGGCGCTCGGGCTGAACGTGGCGGTGCGGGGCGGCCACTACGGGAACTGCACGCTGTCGCGCTGGCCGTTCCACCACGTGCGCAACCTCGACCTGACGATCCCGCCCAAGAAGCGCCGGAGCAGCCTCGTCACGCGCATCCACGGGCCCGGCGGGCGCGACTGGACGGTGGCGAACGTGCACCTCGGCCTGCTCCACATGGAGCGCCGGGTCCAGCTCGCGCGCCTCTTCGAGGAGCTCCGCCGGCACGCGCCCGACGGCGTGGGGCTCGTCGTCGCGGGGGACTTGAACGACTGGGGCTTCCGGCTCGCGACCACGATCCAGCGGCTCGACGGGCTGCGCGTCGCCCGCTCGGAGGTCGGGCCCCGCGCGGGGCCGCGCACGTTCCCGAGCCGTCACCCCGTCGCGGCGCTCGACAAGATCCTCGTGAGGGCGCCCGTGGAGGTCTCCCACGTCGGGGTCGCTCGGGACCCGCGGACCTGGCGGGCCTCGGACCACCTGCCCCTCTACGCCGACCTCCGGCTTCCGTCGTGAGGCGCGGCTGTGAGGGACGTAGGCTGTAGGGGATGAAAGGCTTCGACCTCGGCTTCCGGGTCCTCGCGCGCGTCGGCGCGGCGCGGGCCGGCGTCTTCGCCACGCGCCACGGCGAGGTCGAGACGCCCGCCTTCATGCCGGTGGGGACGCGCGCCAGCGTGAAGGGGCTGACGAACGCCCACCTCGAGGCCGTGGACCCCGAGGTCGTGCTCGCGAACACGTACCACCTCCACCTGCGCCCGGGCGAGGGTCTCATCCGCGAGCTCGGCGGGCTGCACGCGTTCGCGGGCTGGCACCGGCCGATCCTGACGGACTCGGGCGGCTACCAGGTCTTCTCGCTCGGCGACCTCGTCGCGGTGGACGACGGCGGCGTGACGGTCAAGAGCCACCTCGACGGCGAGCCCGTGCGGCTGGGACCCCGCGTCGCGACCGAGATCCAGGAGGCGCTCGGCGCCGACATCGTGATGGCGTTCGACCAGTTCTGTCGACTGCCCGCGACGCGCGACGAGCTCTCCGCCGCGGTCGAGCGGACCTCCCGGTGGGCGGAGGCGTGCCTTCACGCGCGCACCCGGGACGACCAGGCCATGTTCGGCATCGTGCAGGGCGGCTCCGACGCCGACCTGAGGCGCCGCTCCGCGGAGCAGGTGACGAACCTGCCCTTCGAGGGATTCGCTCTCGGCGGATTGAGCGTCGGCGAGGGGCCCGACGCCCTGCGCGCGACGCTCTCCGTCGCCACGCCGCTGCTGCCCGAGAAGAGCCCGAGGTACCTGATGGGCGTCGGGCTCCCCCTCGACCTCGTGGACGCGGTCGCCGTCGGGATCGATCTCTTCGACTGCGTCGTCCCGACCCGCAACGGCCGTCGCGGGCACCTTTTCACCCGGGACGGGGTGGTCCGGATCGGGCGCGAGGCCTTCGCGCGCGACACCGGGCCCCTCGACGTGGAGTGCCCGTGCGAGGTGTGCCGCACGTACTCCCGCGCCTACCTTCACCATCTGTTCGCCGTGGGGGAGCAGACCGCCATCACGCTGGGCAGCCTGCACAACGTGCGTTTCCTCGTGGACTGGGTCCGTGACCTGCGCGCCGCCATCCTCTCGGGCACGTTCTCGGAGGTCGCGGCCGGGAAGGCCGCCCGCTACGTGGAGGGCGAGCGGCGAAACGCGGCGCTCATGGCCGAGGACCCGGATGGTCGAGAAGGCTCGCGGCGCGCCTCGAAGGGGCGCGAGGTGCGCCGTCGGCGCATCCTCGGAACGCCGTTGGAGGACGCTCCGGGACTTTCGGAGTAGGCTTTCTCCATGGCCCGACGACTCTGCCAGCTCCTCCTCGCCCTGGCCGTCCTCTACGGCCTCGCGGTCGGCGCCTATGCGCTCTTCGCGTACGACTCGCCGCGTCCGGATGTCGTGACGATCGCGAACGGCATGCACGACTGGGTGCGCAACGGCCTCAAGTACAAGTACGAGCCCCCGAGCGGGGCGCCCGCGCCCGGCGACCTGCCGCCCACCCAGACCACGCCGACGCCCAAGCTCCCCCCGGTGCCGCCGGGGCCGCCGAAGGACGCCCGTACCACGGCGGTCGATCGCGTCACCAACGAACTGCTCCCGCGGGCCCGCGAGCAGGTGAAGACGCTGGCCGACCGGTCCTCCCCGGACTTCGAGATCCGCCGCACGGCCACCATGGTCACGCTGAACCAGGCGCGCGACCTCCTCGGGCCCTACATCGACAACGGGCAGGCCGACGACCAGATGCGCAAGCTCTACAAAGAGGTCAGCGATCTCTTGGTCGCCGTCCGCAAGAAGTGAGAATCTCCCCCCGACGTCGCGACTTCGGGAGGGATCGATGCCGCTTCTGCTCCGTGCCGCCCGCGTGGACGAGGTTCCGCCCGGGACGAGCCGTGTCGTGAAGGTGCGGCGCCTCCGCGTGCGCCTCGTGCACGTGGGCGACGCCTGGTTCGCCTTCGACGCCGACACCGCGCCGATGTCGGACCACGTCACCGACGCCGACCTCGAGTGGGCCCGCCGCAACGCCGCCCGCGGCTACCGCGTCGTCGTCCGCGGCCCCTTCGTCCACGTCGCCCTCGACCCGGATCGCGAATCCGCGCCGGCCTCGATCCAGCACAACGACGCTCCGTCCCCCGTCGTGGGGTAGCGCAAGCCGCAGAGGGCTTTGGAGCGGTCAGAGTTTTGCTCCCCCGACCCAGGGCGCGCCGTCGCGCAGGTTGCGGTTCACGTCCCGAGG
>DATLLK010000302.1:0-4663 GCA_035537895.1 Planctomycetota bacterium | reverse complement strand
GGGTCACTCCGTCGTGACGGGCCGACTCGCGTCGGCCAGCGCCGCGCGCAAGGTGTGCCACGAGAGCGTCGCGCACTTGACGCGCATGGGGAACTCGACCACGCCCGCGAACGCCGCCAGCTTGCCGAGGCCCTCGAGCGTCTCGTCGTCGGGCGGGGTGTCGCCCGTGACGAGCTCGTGGAAGCGGCCGAACAGCGCCTCGACCTCCGCGAGCGTCCTCCCGCGGATCGTCTCCGTCATGATGCTGGAGGACGCCTGCGAGATCGCGCAGCCCGAGCCCTGGAAGGTCGCGTCCCGGACGACGCCGTCCTCGACGCGCACGAAGACGGTGACGCGGTCGCCGCAGAGCGGGTTGTGCCCCACGGCCTGGTGGTTCGCGCCCTCGAGCGCCTTGAAGTTCCGCGGGCGGCGCCCGTGGTCGAGGATCAGCTCCTGGTAGAGCTCGGCGGCGTGGCTCACAGGGGGAACTTCTCCCGGACGCGGCCGAGGCCCTCGACGAGCGCGTCGAGGTCTTCCCGGACGTTGTAGGCGGCGAGCGACGCGCGCGTCGTCGCCGGGATCCCGAACCGTTCCATGACCGGCTGCGCGCAGTGGTGGCCGGTCCGCACGGCGACGCCCTCGAGGTCGAGGAGCGTCCCGACGTCGTGGGGATGGACCTCCTCCATCGTGAAGGAGAGGACGCCCGCCTTGTGCGGCGCCGTCCCCACGAGGGCGAGCCCCGGGACCGCCGCGAGCCGGCGCGTCCCGTACGCGAGGAGGTCGGACTCGTGCGCGGCGACCGCCTCGCGCCCGAGCGCCTCCAGCCACTCGAGCGCGGCGCCCAGCCCGATGGCGCCCGCCACGTCGGGCGTGCCCGCCTCGAACTTCCAGGGGACGTCGTTCCACGTGGAGCCCGAGAAGGACACCGTGCGGATCATGTCGCCGCCGCCCTGCCAGGGCGGCATCGCCTCGAGGAGGCGGTGCTTCGCGTAGAGCACGCCGATCCCGGTGGGCCCGTAGACCTTGTGGCCGGAGAAGGCGTAGAAGTCGGCGTCGATCGCCGCGACGTCGACCGTCAGGTGGGGGACCGCCTGCGCGCCGTCCACGAGGACGACGGCGCCCACGCGGTGCGCGGCCGCCACGATCTCCTTCACGGGGTTCACCGTGCCGAGCGCGTTCGAGACGTGCGTGACGGCGACGATCTTCGTGCGCGGCGAGAGGAGCGACGCGAACGCGTCCAGGTCGAGCGCGCCCGCGTCGTCGATCGGGACGACCCGGACGATCGCGCCCGTCTCCGCGGCGAGCAGCTGCCAGGGGACGATGTTGCTGTGGTGCTCCATCGTGGTGAGCAGGATCTCGTCGCCCTTGCCGACGTGGCGGCGTCCCCACGACTGGGCGACCAGGTTGACCGCCTCCGTCGTGCCGCGCACGAAGACGATCTCCTTCTCGCTCGCGGCGCGGAGGAACCGGCGGACCGTCGCGCGGGCCCTCTCCATCGCGAGCGTGGCCTCCTGCGAGAGGAGGTGGACGCCGCGGTGGACGTTCGAGTTGGACTGCCGGTAGAAGCGGTCCATCGCGTCGAGGACGGCGCGCGGCTTCTGGCTCGTCGCCGCGTTGTCGAGGTAGACGAGGGGCTTGCCCCGCACGAGGCGGTGGAGGATCGGGAACTCCTCGCGCACGCGCCGCGCGTCGAAGGCCTTCGGGCTGCCCGTCGCGGAGCGGGGGGACGCCTCGAGGCTCACGACGCCGCCTCCCCCCCGCGGAGCGAGGGGAGCCGCTCGGTCATCCACCGGTCGAGCCCCGCGTGGACCGCCTCGATCGAGATGCGGTCCGTCACGTCGCGCGCGAACGCCCGCACGAGGAGGTCGCGGGCGGCCTTCTCGTCGAGCCCGCGCGAGCGCAGGTAGAAGACCTTGTCGTCGTCGAGGCGCCCGACGGTGGCCCCGTGCTGGCACTTCACGTCGTCGTTGTAGATCTCGAGCTCGGGCTTCGTGTCGGCGACGGCGTCCGCGGAGAGGAGCAGGTTGTGGTTCGCCTGCTGGCTGTCCGTCTTGACCGCGCCGGGGTGGACGACCACCTTCCCGTTGAAGACGCCGGTCACGCGACCGTCGAGGATGCCCTTGAAGAGCTCGCGGCTCGTCCCGTGCGGGCGCGCATGGTCGATCCGCGTGTGGTGGTCGGCGTGGCGGTCCCCGAAGAGGAGATAGAGGCCGTTCAGCGTGACCTCGGCGCCCTCGCCGTCGAGGCGCACGCCCGTGTCCGTGCGGGAGAGCGCCGCGCCGAGCGTCAGGGCGTGCGACGTGAATCGGCTGTCGCGCTCCTGATGCGCTTCGATGGTCGCGACGTGGAAGGCCTCGACCGCGTCGTCCTGCCAGGCCACGTGCTCGACCGCGGCGTTGCGGGCCAGCGCGACCTCGGTCACGGGCACCACGGCGTAGGGGCCCGGCCGGAGCGCGACGAACCGCTCGACGACCGTCGCGCGCGTCTCGGGCTCGCCCACGATGACCGTGCGCGGGAACGCGACCGTGCCGCGCCCCGTGCTCACGTGGAGGACGTCGACGGGGACCGGGCAGCACGTGTCCTTGCCGAGGTGGACGAGGACGCCGTCCTCGAAGAGCGCCGTCGAGAGGTCGGCGAAGGGGCGGTCGCCTCCCGCGGCGACGGCCGCGAGCGTGCGCTCGACGAGGTGCGGGCGGGTGCGGATGGCCTCGGCGAGCGAGCCGACCGTCAGGCCGCCGGGCATCGGGGGGAGGGAGGACAGCTCCGGGACGAACCGGCCGTCCACCACGACGACGTGGATCCCGCCCGAGACCGGCAGGCGCAGGCGCACGACCGCCTCGCGCAGGGTCGCGAGGTCGGCGTCCGGGGCGCGGGCGAGCGCGAGGGCCGCGATCGGCGCGACGTTCGTGTACTTCCAGTCCTCGTCGCGGGACGTGGGGAGGCCGCGCCGCTCGACGCGGGCGAGCGCGTCCTTGCGCCGCTCCACGAGCCATGCGGGCTCGCGCCCCGCGGCGCGGGCGACGTGCTCCCGCGCTCGCGCGAGCAGCGTCGCGGGGGTCGCGAGAAGCGTGCTCATCGGGCGGTCCGGGCGCCCGCGGCCTTGGCTGCGGGGCGGAACGAGGCGTACCCGGTCTCCTCGAGCTCCTTGGCGAGCTCGGGGCCGCCGCTGCGGGCGATGCGGCCGCCGGAGAGGACGTGGACGCGGTCGGGCACGACGTAGTCGAGCAGCCGCTGGTAGTGCGTGACGAGCACGATCGCGCGGTCGGGGCCGCGCAGCGCGTTCACTCCGTTCGCGACGACGCGCAGCGCGTCGATGTCGAGGCCGGAGTCCGTCTCGTCGAGGATCGCGAGGCGGGGCTCGAGCATCGTCATCTGCAGGATCTCGTTGCGCTTCTTCTCGCCGCCCGAGAACCCCTCGTTGAGCGACCGCTGGAGGAACGCCTCGTCGATCTGGAGCGCCTTCATGCGCTGCTTGACCAGCGCGAGGAAGTCGACGGCGTCGAGGTCCTGCTGCCCGCGGCGGCGCCGGGAGGCGTTCACGGCGGAGCGCAGGAACGTCGCGTTCGAGACGCCCGGGATCTCGACGGGATACTGGAAGCCGAGGAACACGCCCGCCCACGCCCGCTCCTCGGGCTTCAGCGCGAGGAGGTCCTTGCCGTCGAGGAGGGCCGTCCCGCCCGTGACCTCGTACGTCTCGCGACCGGCGAGCACGCCGGCGAGCGTCGACTTGCCGGACCCGTTGGGGCCCATGATCGCGTGGACCTCGCCGGCGCGGACCTCGAGTCGACGCCCGTGAGGATCTCCCGCGCGCCCACGCGCGCCCGCAGGCCCGTGACTTTCAGCAGCACGTCGGACATGGCTACCCCACCGCGCCTTCGAGGCTCACGCCGAGGAGCTTCTGCGCCTCGACGGCGAACTCCATCGGGAGCTCGCGGAACACCTGCTTGCAGAACCCGTTGACGATCATGTTCACGGCGTCCTCGGTCGGGATGCCGCGCTGGTTGCAGTAGAAGATCTGGTCCTCGCCGATCTTGCTCGTCGTCGCCTCGTGCTCGACGCGGGCGGTCGGGTTCTTCACCTCGACGTAGGGGAACGTGTGCGCGCCGCAGCGGTCGCCCATCAGGAGCGAGTCGCACTG
Source organism: Planctomycetota bacterium (assembly GCA_035537895.1). Lineage (GTDB taxonomy): Bacteria > Planctomycetota > PLA2 > PLA2 > JAEUHO01 > DATLLK01. Next base: position 546 of record DATLLK010000302.1, on the reverse strand, counting down.
CGTGTAGTTGCGCGCGTTCTCCGCGCCCTTCAGCACGCGGACGAGGCCGCGGTACGTGTTCTGGCCGCGACCGGCCGCGATCCCCTTGCTGATGATCGTGCTGCGGGTGTTGCGGCCGATGTGGATCATCTTGGTGCCGGTGTCGGCCTGCTGGAAGTGGTTGGTCAGCGCGACGCTGTAGAACTCGCCGACGCTGTCGTCGCCCTGCAGGATGCAGGAGGGGTACTTCCAGGTGATCGCGGAGCCCGTCTCGACCTGCGTCCACGAGATGTGGCTGCGGCGCCCGCGGCACGCCCCGCGCTTCGTGACGAAGTTGTAGATGCCGCCCTTGCCGTCCTTGTCGCCCGGGTACCAGTTCTGCACCGTCGAGTACTTGATCTCGGCGTCGTCGAGCGCCACGAGCTCGACGACCGCCGCGTGGAGCTGGTTCACGTCGCGCTTGGGCGCCGTGCAGCCCTCGAGGTAGGACACGAAGGCGCCCTCGTCGGCCACGATCAGCGTCCGCTCGAACTGCCCCGTGTCGGCGGCGTTGATGCGGAAGTAGGT
>DATLLK010000301.1:0-4361 GCA_035537895.1 Planctomycetota bacterium | reverse complement strand
GTACACGCTCGCGCCCGGAGAGGCCCGCGCCTTCGTCGTCACACAGGACGGAGCCCGGATCGCGTCGCTCGGAGAGAGCGACACGATCCGCGTGGGCGTGGCGGCGCTGAGGCTCGGGAGCAGCGGCCCCGAGGAACCCGGGGCGAAGACCTACCTGACAGAGCGGCTGATCGCGCCGCTGCGGCTCCCGCACGGGACGAAGCAGGTGCTGGTGTCCCCGGAGGGCGACCTCGCCCACGTCCCGTTCGCGCTCCTCCTCCCCGACACGATCGACGTGGCGTACGTGCCCTCCGGCACCCTCCTGGGCGTCCTCCAGGACGAGCAGCGCATGCGACAGGAAGTGGGGAAGGGGGTGCTGGCGGCCGGCGACCCGGAGTACGGCAACGTCCGCGAGCAACCGACGATCGGACTGCGCTGGGGGCCCGTGCTCGCCCCGCTCCCGCAGTCGCGCGCCGAGGTGAAGGCCATCGCGAAGGGGCCGGCCGACGTGGCCCTGCTCGGCGCGGAGGCGAGCGAGGGCCGCCTCCGTCAAGTGCTCGGCGCGCCCGGACCCGCAGGACAGACGCGATGGCGCTGCATCCACCTCGCCTGCCATGGCCTCCTCGACGTGGAACGGCCGAGCGACTCGGCGCTGGCGTTGTCGCGGGGCGATGGCGAGGACGGGTTCCTGACCGTGCTCGAGATCTTCCGGCTCCGCGTCCCCGCCGACCTCGTCGTGCTCTCCGCGTGCCAGACGGGTCAGGGGCCCTACGTGCGCGGGGAGGGCGTGATCGGCCTGCCGCGCGCCTTCATGTACGCGGGCGCGCCGCGCGTCCTCGTCAGCCTGTGGAACGTGGACGACGCCGCGACGAAGGCGCTGATGGTTGCGTTCCACGACGCGTGGAAGCCGGGCGTCCCCGCGGCGCGCGCCCTCCACGCAGCGCAGATCGCGGTCCGCGACGAACAGGGACCGAACGGCAAGCGGAAGTGGGAGAACCCCCGCTATTGGGCGGCATGGTCCCTCTGGGGCCTGCCCGACTGACCGCGCAATTCGGTAGGCTGGGATCGGTGGACCGCCTGCCCCGCTCCCGCCGCTCTCCCGTAGCGCAAGCGCGCATCGCACTCGTCTGCGGAGTCGTCGTGGCGCTCGTGGCGTGCGGCGATCCGGAGGCGCCGCCGCCCCGGGGAACGCCCGCCGCCATCGCGGGCGACCGGGGGCGAATCGTGGGGATCTGCCGGCTCGTCGGCACCCCGACGCCGGTGAAACTCCGCGAGTGGCCGGGCATGGGCATCGAGGCCGGGCAGGACGACGAGAGCGTCAGGACGGGCGAGGGGCGGGCGCTCGGCGGGTGCGTTGTCACGGTGGACGTCGGTCGGCCTTCGCGGACCGCTCAAGCGGCGCCGCCGCCGGATGCGACGTTCACCCTCACTGCGGTCTCGGGGCGGTTCGCGCCGCACGTGGCAATCGCGCACGCGCCGGTGCAGTTGGTCCTCGAGAGCCGGCTCGAAAGGGACCTGGTCGTGCATGGCTACGACGCGCGCACGCGCGAGACCGCGTTCAACCTCGCCTTGAGTCCCGGCGCCGCGCTTCGCGACGTCGGCCAGCTGTACCTCCAGAGACCCGGCGTCTACTGGGTCACCGACGACCTGCGCGGGCACTTCACGGCGTGGATCCACGTTGTCTCGACCCCCCATGTCGACCTCACGACGGCCGAGGCGCGCGAGGGGATCCCCGCGGGCGGGTACCGGCTGGAGGGCGTGCCTCCGGGTCGGCGCGTACTGCGCTGTTGGCACGAGCCGATGGATCGGCGGGATCAGCCTCTGTCGAGCGGCTACGTGCTCGGGCCGCCGATCGAGATCGTGCGCACGGTCGAGGTCGCCGCGGGCCGCGAGGTCCGCGTCGACTTCGACGTGGTGCATCCGACGGACGCGGACGCTCCCGCGGGGCGGTAGCGCCCGCCCTACGCCCCCGGCGCCTCCCGGGAGAGGGTCCGGTGCGCGCGCTGCTCGACGAGGACGTTGAGCAGCAGCACCAGGGACTGCCCCGCGACCGCGGCGATCAGACCGGGGACGGACCGGAAGAGCACGGCCGTGCCGTACACGTGGGCATACCCGAGCGTGTACATGGGGTCGGAGAGGAACCGATAGGGTCCGCGCGCGTCGTCGCGGGGCTCGTCCCGCACGAAGAAGTTGCGCCAGTGGTAGGCGCCGGGCGGCAGGCTCAGCGTCGCCCAGAGCTTGATCCCGAGCCCGAGGACCACGAGGGCGACGCCGAGCAGCGTGAGGACGAGCGGGGGAAGCCCCACGTCGCCGAGTGTCGAGGCGGTCACGATCGAGAGCGCGAGGAACGCCGCGGCGTCGTTGTCCATCAGCCAGGAGACGCGGGTGCGGAACGTGCGCCAGGCGGCTTCGGCGCCCACGACGCGCGAGCGAGCGCGCCGGTCCGTCTCGGCGCTGAGCGAGATCCCCGCGAACACGACGTAGGCGAGCCGGCTCGCGGCGTACCACGCGATCGCGACGGGCGCGGAACCGATCGCGACGACGGCGACGCAGGCGAGGATGGATGGCGAGTGGACCAGGCCCTGGAGGGCCCAGCGCGCCAGCGTCGAGGCGCCCTCCATCCGCGGGGGGCCTTCGGCGCGCCCGACGTCACGGGCCGACGGACGCAAAGCCTCCCGAGGCGCCGTCGGGGCGGGCGTTCGCGGCACGCGGGCTGACCTCCCGCCGTCCATCCTACGTGGGCCCAGCTCGAGGCCGGCGCACCAAGGGCGGGCCGCGACGACGCGCTCGCGCGCGGGGCGCCTAGACTGGGAGCGGACGGCCCGAAGGAGACGACATGGCGATGCGGACGGGCATCTGGTTCGTCGCCGCGACCGTGGCGGCCGCCGCCGCGGTCGTCGCCGGTCGTCCGGCTCGTGGCGGAGACGCACCTTCCTCCACGTCCCTCGGGTACCTGGGCCCGGCGGCCTGCGCACCGTGCCACGAAGCCGTCCACAAGGCCTGGGGCGCGTCGTGGCACGCCGGCAGCGTCCACGCCGTCCGCGCGACGGAGTTCCCGAAGGACGCCCTTGCCGGCCAGCCCGTGCGGCACGGTCCCGGGTCGACGACGTTTCACCGCGAGGGCGAGCGCGTGGTCGCCGAGACCGTGGGTCCCGACGGCTCGCCGCACCCCTACCCCGTCGACTACGCCGTCGGGGGACGGCGGGTCACGATGCTGCTCACGCGGCTGCCCGAGGGCCGGCTTCAGGTCCTGCCGGCGATGCGCGACGAGTCGCGCGGGGCGTGGTTCGACTACACGGCGCTGATCTTCGGCGCGCCGGGCCTCCCCCACGAGAAGGCGCCCGAGGTCGCGCCGGGCGACGGGTCGTTCTGGACGGGGCCCGTGCGCTCGTTCGAGGGGCGGTGCGCCCGGTGCCACCTCGCGCCGACGCTCGACCCGCGCCTCGGGACGTCCCCCGTCGCGGTCGAGCCCGAGCGACTGGGGCTCTCGTGCGAGACCTGCCACGGCCCGGGGGCGGCGCACGTCGCGTTCTGGAAGGCGAGTCCCTCCTCGCCCGCGGGCGACCCGATCGCGGGGAGCAAGGGCCTCGATCCGGCACGATCGATGGACGCTTGCCTCGTGTGCCACCTCGAGGGGGAGGTCGTCGCGCCGGGCTGGTCCCCGGGGAAGCCGGTCCTCGAGCACGTCGACCCCACGCTCCTCGACGACCCGGACCGCGTGGACGCCGCGGGCCGGCCGGTCGAGCTGATCTACGAGGGCCTCCAGATCCTCGCGTCGACCTGCGCGATCGAAGGCGCCCTGCGGTGCACCTCCTGCCACGACGTGCACGGCACGGACCGCGTGGCGATGCTGAAGGCCGACCCGAGGGGAACGGACCTGTGCGCCGGCTGCCACGCGAAGCAGGCCGCGGACCCGAGGAGCCACTCGCGGCACGACCCGCAGGGCTCAGGCGCGCTCTGCGTCGCCTGCCACATGCCGCCGGTCGCCGTCGAGCGCGGCAACGGCCACGTCACCGACCACACGCTCGGCGTGCCGCGACCCGAGCTCACCGGCGCCGTCGCCGGACGCGCCATCGACGCCTGCACGGGCTGCCACACGGGCGCGCGGGGGTTCCCCGCGAACGTGCCGAGGATGGCACAGGAGCGGATCGTGGAGTCCTACGAGGCCTGGTTCCCGCGCGCACGCCGCCGCCCGTCGTGGTCGGCGGCGATCGCGGCGGGTCGCGGCGCCGCGACGCCCGCGTCCCGGCAGGCCGTCGAGGGGCTGCTCGCCGCCCCCACCGCCCCCGAGGTCGTCCGCGCCTCGGCCGCACGCCTCCTCGTCCGCCACGGCGCGGACGCGATGCCCGCCCTGAAACGGGCGCTGGCCGACCCGTCATCCC
>DATLLK010000300.1:0-2409 GCA_035537895.1 Planctomycetota bacterium | reverse complement strand
CGCGGTCCGCGCCCGCCCCGTGGACGCGCGCGACGAGGACGAGCCGATCGAGGCCGACCTCTACGCCCTCGTCGCCTCGTTCCGACGCCTGCTCAAGGAGACGGGCGACGACACGACGGTCGCGGTCGCGCGCGAGCGCCTCCCCATCACCCACTTCGTCGGAGTCCTCTTCGAGAAGCTCGTGGCGGCCGGCGGGGCCACGCACTTTCGCGACCTGGTCGGAGGCCACGCGGATCGTGGGTACCTGATCGGCGCCTTCCTCGCGCTCCTCGAGCTGATCAAGCTCCGCAAGGTCCGCGCCGTGCAGGAAGGCGACTTCGGCGACATCACGATCCGGCTCCACGAGGACGCGCTCAAGGCCGAGGCCCCCGTCGAGCGTGACCTCGCCGCGGAGGCCCTCGAGGCGGCCGAAGCGGGCGTGACCGGCCCGCGCATCGTGTTCATGGGCTCGCCGGAGTTCGCCGTGCCCGCGCTGCGCTCGCTGGTCGGCGCGGGGCTCGCGCCCGTGCTCGTCGTGACGCAGCCCGACCGCGAGGCCGGCCGTGGTCGCCGCGTCCGGGCGACGGCGGTCACCCAGGCGGCCGCCGAGCTCAACCTGCCCCTCTTGAAGACGGCCGACGTGAACGGCCGCGACGCACGGGACGAGATCGGGTCGGCCACGCCCGACGTGATCATCACGGCGGGCTTCGGCCAGAAGTTCGGCGGGGCCCTGCTCGGGCTCCCGCCGCGCAACTGCCTCAACCTGCACGCCAGCCTCCTGCCGCTCTACCGCGGCGCGAGCCCCGTCCAGGCCGCGATCCGAGATGGCCGCACGGAGACGGGCGTCACGCTCTTCGTGATGGACGAGCAGCTCGACCACGGCCCGACGGTCGCCTCCGTCCCGGTCGCTATCGGGCCCGACGACGCGCTCGAGGACGTCACGACGCGGCTCGCCGATGCCGCCGCCGACCTGCTCGTGCGCACGCTGCCGAAGTGGGTCGCCGGCGAGATCGCGCCCGTCGAGCAGGACCACACGCGCGCGACGTACGTGCCCAAGATCGGGAAGGACGAGGGGGCGATCGACTTCGGGCAGCCCGCGGCTCGCGTGCGCGACCACGTCCGCGCGCTGGCGGACTGGCCGGGCGCCGCCACGCGCTGGCTCTCGCCGACCGGGCGCGAGCCGTTCCCCCTCCTCCTCCACCGGGCCGCCGTCCTCGACGAGCGCCAGCCGCCGGTCGGAACCGCGCCGGGGACGGTGGTCGCGGTCGGCAAGGACGGCATCGACGTCGCCTGCGCCGAAGGGGTGCTGCGGGTGCTGCGCCTCCAGGCGCCCGGCGGCAAGGCGATGTCCGCGCGCGAGTTCTTGAACGGGCGGCCGGTCGTGCCGGGCGACCGGTTCGGTTGATCCCTCCGACAGACCGGGGTAACGTCCCCTCGTGCCCGCCTTCCGCGACGTCCTCGTGGCGATCCAGTTCGATGCGGCCGCTCCGCACGCGCTCGAGGTGGCCGTGCGTCTCGCCGAGCCGGGCGGCCGCATCCGCCTCCTGCACGTCGTCGAGTGGGTGCCCTCCCTCGTCGAGGGGGCGATGCTCGCCTCTCCGCGCGACCCGCGCGACCCGCGGGAGGTGCGCGCGATCCACGAGTCGTCCCGTCGCAACCTCGAGCGCTATGCCGAGCGCTGCACCGGCGTCCGCGCCGAGGTGGACGTCGTCGAAGGGAGGGCGGATCTCGCGATCCTCGAGGCCGCGCGCGTCGGTCCGGCGGACCTGCTCGTCCTGGGTCGAGGCCGTCGGCGCGGCCTCGTCGGGCTGCACCCGGGGAGCGTCGCCAGCCGCGTCCTCGTGGCAGCGGCCTGCCCCGTGCTCGTCGTCCCCCATTGACGGGCGAGCGGGCGGCGGAAGATCCGAGTCGCCCACGGGGGTGCGACCCCGGCTGCGCGAGCCCCTCCCGGAGGGGTAGCCTCCCCGACCCGCTCCCGTGCGGAGCGCCGGAGGATCCGCGATGACTGCCACGCGAAAGGCTGCGGTGAAGCTCAAGGGCAACCCGGTCGACTTGAACGGCCCCGCGCTGAAGGTCGGCGACAAAGCGCCGGTGGTCGAGGTGATCGACAACGCCCTCGCCCCGGTCAATGTGGGGGGAGCCGGCGACGCCGTCCGCATCTTCGCGGCGGTCCCCTCGCTCGACACGCCCGTGTGCGACCTCGAGACGCGACGGTTCAACACGGAGGTGGGGAAGTTGACCGGCGTCCGCGTCGAGACGATCAGCGTGGACCTGCCGTTCGCGCAGAAGCGCTGGTGCGGCGCCGCGGGCGTGACGGCGGTGCGCACGCTCTCCGACCACCGGGCCACGGCCTTCGGCGACGCCTACGGCGTGACGATCGCGAGCGGTCCCCTCACGCGATGCCTGGCCCGCGCGGTCTTCGTCGTGGAC
>DATLLK010000299.1:0-3302 GCA_035537895.1 Planctomycetota bacterium | reverse complement strand
ATCGCGATCGGCTACCTGATCGGGCGGATCAAGATCGGCTTCTTCCAGCTCGGCAGCGTCGCGGGCACGCTGCTCGCGGCCTGCGTCGTGGGGCAGGCCCACATCACCGTCTCGCCCCAGGTGAAGGCCGTGTGCTTCGCGCTCTTCATCTTCTCCGTGGGGTTCAAGAGCGGTCCGCAGTTCTTCGCGAGCCTCAACAAGGCGTCCGTGAAGCCGATCCTGCTGTCGATCGTCGTGTGCGTGACCGGCCTGCTCGCGACGTTCGGGGCGGCCAAGGCCTTCAAGCTCGACGTCGGGACCGCGGCCGGCGTGCTCGCCGGGGCGTGCACCGAGTCCGCGAGCATCGGCACGGCGGGGGAGGCGATCAGCCGGCTCGACATCGACGAGGCCGAGAAGCAGAAGCTCCAGAACAACATCGCCGTCGGCTACGCGATGACGTACCTGTTCGGCACGCTCTGCGTGATCCTCTTCGTGCGCAGCCTGGCGCCGAAGCTCCTCGGGATCAACCTGCGCCAGTCCGCGAGGGAGTACGAGGAGAAGCACGGCGGCGGCGCGGCCCAGGGGGAGAGCGGCGTCGCCTACATGCCGATCGCCATCCGGGCTTTCCGTGTCGCGAAGGCGCATGCGGCGGACGGCGCGAAGATCAGCGCCGTGACGGCGCGGCTCGGAGAGGGCGTCGCGATCGGGCGGGTCCTGCGCGGCGACACGGAGGTCGCAGCAGAGCCCGACACGGTCCTCCGGCCCGGCGACCTCGTGGGCGTCACGGGTCTGCGCAGCCTGCTCGCCAAAGGCGACGAGCTGATCGGTCCCGAAGTCGGCGATCAGCGCGTGCTGGGCGACGCGATCGACGTCGTCGACGTCGTCGTCACGAGCAAGGAGTACGCGGGCCTCACGCTTCGCGAGATCGCGGACAAGGTGGATCCCGAGGCGCGCCACGGGGTGTACCTGCAGCGGGTCCAGCGGCAGGGGCGCACCCTGCCCCGCGCATGGGGCACGCGGATCGAGCGCGGCGACGTGATCCGGTTCGTCGGATGGCCGGAGTGGCTGAACGGGATGGTCGAGGAGCTCGGCTACAAGGAGAAGACCACCGACAAGACGGATCTCGTCTACCTCGCCGTCGGCGTGGTGATCGGCACCGCGGTCGGCCTGCTCACCTGGAAGGTCGGGGGCGTCCCCCTGACGCTCGGCACCGGCGGTGGCGTGCTCGTCTCCGGCCTCGTGTTCGGCTGGCTCCGCTCGCGTCAGCGCCGTTTCGGCTCGTTCCCGCCGGCCGCCCAGACCGTGTTCACGGACTTCGGCCTCGCGGGCTTCGTCGCGGTCGTGGGCCTGACCGCGGGACCCCAGATGGTCACCTCCATGCAGGAGAACGGCCCGGGGCTCGTGGGCATCGGCATCGGGGTGGCCGTCATCCCGCAGATCGTCGGGCTCTACTTCGGGCACCTGGTCCTGCGTCTCCATCCGCTCGTGCTGCTCGGCGGGCTCGCGGGATCGCAGACCGTGACGGCGGCGCTGAACGCGGTGCTCGAGGAGGCGGAGAGCAGCGCGCCCGTCGTGGGCTACACCGTGACCTACGCGATCGGCAACGTGCTGCTCACCCTGTGGGGGCCGGTGATCGTCGCGATGCTCGCCTGACGAGGGCGGCCGTCTGCGCGCCGTCGTGCACTCACGCCCCCCGGCGTGGCGTTTCGCCGTAGACTTCGCTTATGCGCCGCCGAGTCGTCGCGATCGTCGCGGCCGTGGGTGCCGGCCTCCTCCTGGTCGTGGCGTTCTACCTTCCGCGCGCGGGCCCTGATGCCGCGGATCCGATGGAGAGCGAGCGCGCAAGCGACGGTGCGCCGCCCGCGATCCTCGAGGCGCCGGCGTCGGGAGACCTCGCGGGGCGACAGAAGATCTCGAGCACCCGCGACAGCGGCGCGATGGACACGGCTTCCGGCGAGCAGGCGCCGACGCCGGAGTTGCGCGCCTCCCTCCGTCTCGACATGGTGGACGCCGCCACCGGCGCCTCGGTGCCTGCGACGTGGAACGTCTTCTCCAGGGTCGATGCGGCCCTCCTGCGGGCGCTGGAGCGACGGGGGGATGTCACGGCGCCGACGGCCGACCAGGACGAAGTGGCGCGCCGCGTCATCGAGCGGTGGGAAGCCGGGTTCCTTCCGTCGGGCGCCGTGCGCCCCGACGCGCTGGTGCACCAGGTGGACTGGAACTGGGGGGTCGAGGTCGCCTCGCCGCCGATCTCGACGCCCGTCGGGTCCATCACGGTCCGTCCGCCGTCCGGCTACTGCGCGCCGGGGCCGGTGGACGGGATGCCGTACGGGTTGCATGAGCTGTCCCAGCTCCTCGCAGCAGGGGTGCGCGAAGCCGTGGCGGTCGTTCCCCTGCACAGGGAGGCGGTCCTGCACCTGCGCGTGCTGGGGCCCGACGATCGGCCGGCCGTGGGGGCGGCCGTGCGGAGCGTGGTGGTCGGTCGGCGACGCGGGGCCGTCGAGGACGTGGGGCCGGGCGAGTTCCGCGTGCTGGGCATCCCGCACCTGCCCGGGGAACCGGTCGCGATCGCGATCGACTGGATCGTCGAGGGTGCCGTCGCGACCCGTGCGATCGAGCCGGGCCCGCCCACCGAGACCGAGGAGGTGCGCGGGATCGAGGACGTCGACGCGCCGGACGCGACGAGCGTCGTCCCCGCGGACTTGTCCCGCCCCTGGAGCGTCGTCCTACGTCTCACGGGACCGACCGGACCGCGCATCGTCGACCACAACGAGACCGACAACGACCTGCCCACCGAGGAGTGGCTGAGCGCGGGCTCGGATCACGTCCCGGCGGGCACGGTGCGCGTCACGGTCCTCGGGTGGGACGGGCGCCCCGTCGCGGGCGCGACCGTCTTCGGTCATGCCACCGACGCGGACGGCGTCGTCGTGCTGTCGCGTATTCTCTCCGGGGAGTGCGAGTTCTGGACGCGGCCCGACGGCCGTTTCCCCGCGCGAGCCGCGGCCGTCGTCCCGGAGGGCGGTCAGGTGGACGTCGTGCTGCGCGAGCCCGTCGGCGCGATTCTCGACGTGCTCGTGACGGACGCGGAGGGCGACCCACGGCCGAGCGCGCTCCTCACCGTCTCCGGCGCACGGGTCTTCGACGTCGTGGACCTCGTGCAGCGCCTCGACCGCTTCACGGATGCGCGGGGGCGGCGCACGTTCGCCCGCGTCGAGCCGGGCGACGTGACCGTGCACGCATCGTGGGGGAGCCGTCACGGCAGCGCGACCGTCACGCTGCGCGACGGGGAGCGGGCGAGCCTCCACATCGTCGCGAAGTGACCG
>DATLLK010000298.1:0-4571 GCA_035537895.1 Planctomycetota bacterium | reverse complement strand
GTCGGGCTCGTTGGGGATCGGCTCGACGACGGCGAGGACGCGCTCGCCCGACGCCTTCTCGAACACGCGCATGCGGTCGGCGCGACCGGGGTTCTCGAGCGGCTGGTCCGCCGCGTGGCAGACCGTGCACTGCTCCGCGCGGCGGTCCACGGTCCGGCCCATCTCCGACGGGTCCGTGCTGCGCACGATCCGGCCCTGCTTGTCGAGGATCCGGATGCGCTCGATCCCGCGCTGCGCGCCGACCGACTCGAGGATGCGCTGGACGGCGTCGGGGTCGTTGCGGCTCATCGCGTCGCGCGTCGCGCTGCGCACGATGAGCGCCCCGTGCTCGGCGCCGAGCTGCACGAGGGCCGTCATCTGGCGCCGCTGGACCGTCAGCCCCCACCAGCCGGCCGCGAGCAGGACGACCGCGGCGCCGAGCCCGAGCCCCATCGCCAAGCGGATCGCGAGGCGGCCCGTCGCGGGCCGCCTCGCGCCGGGCGAGGGATGGACTGGCAGCGTCAAACGCGCACCCGTCTCCGGAGGACCACCCCGTCGTGGCCGGGTGCCACGGGGGACGGCGACTCCACGAGCGGCACGGGCTCCGTCCGGTCCTCGCCGTGCTCCTCGCGACGCGCCGCGCCCTCCTCGGGCGGGAAGACGTCCAGGAACCGGGCCGCGAGGTAGAAGGTCCCGAAGCCGATCGCCACCATTGTGAGCGAGATCGCCGCTTCCGCCCACGAAGGCAGGTACCGCCCGCCCTGGGCCGCGTCGAACCCCGTGATGCTCACGTTGAGGCGGTTCACCATGAACCCGAGGACCGCGAACAGCGCGCCCGCGTACAGCCCGTGCGTGTTGCGACGCATTCTCGGAATGCCCAGGAGGGCGACGGGGAGGGCGACCCCGAGCACCAGCTCGACGAGGCACATCGTGCCCTCGTAGTCGAAGGCGAGGAGCTGCGGCAGCACCCCGCGGGTCGCGAGGTCGTACACGCGCAGGACGCCGTAGACCGACAGGATGCCGACGACGATGCGCGCGACGTCCTGGAGCAGCGGCATCTCGAGGTGGCGTCCCAGGGCCCGCGCCGAGAGGTGGGACTCCACGATGACCATCGCGAAGCCGATCGCGACCGCCGACACCCAGAAGAGGATCGGCAGCATCGGCGAGTACCAGAGGGCGTGCAGCTTGCCCGGGACGATCAGGTAGAGCGTGCCGAGCGAGGACTGGTGCAGGGTCGAGAGGACGCACCCGAGGATCACGAGGGGCACCGTGATCAGGTGCTGGACGTGCGCCGCCCGCTTCCACTTCAGCTTCTCGAAGACCATCCCCGAGGTCTCGAGCGCCAGCACGCTCGAGTAGAGCGTGACGCACCAGGCGACCTCGAACATCACCGAGTGGGGGTTCCACATGACCAGCGGGTGCCAGATGTTCCACGGGCGCCCGATGTCGAAGAGGAGTCCCATCGTCACGAGCACGTAGCCGAGGAAGGCCGTCATGATCGTGGGACGCACGATCGGCCGGAACCGCTCGAGGTGGAAGATGTAGACGATGCCGGTCACCACGAAGCCGCCGGCCGCGAGCCCGACCCCGCAGAGGAGGTCGAAGCCGACCCAGAGGCCCCAGGGCGAGCGGTCGGACAGGTTGCTCACCGAGCCGAGGCCCTTCGTGAACCGGAGGACCGTGAGCACGAGGCCCGTGGCGAGCAGGAGGTAGAAGATCCCGCGCCAGAACGAGAGCGGCTGCCGGTCACTGCGCATCGCGCACCTCCCTTCCCGTCGCCGGGGCGCGCTCGACCGCGCGGCCCGCCTTCCAGGCGGCCACCTCGTCGCGGCGCCGCGTGATCCACCAGAACGCGAACAGCGTGGCGGCCCCCCCGACGACCACGCCCGGGAGCTTGTCGAGCACCCGGTGCGTCAGCGCGGGCAGCGGCTGGTCGCCCAGCCCCGCCGGGAAGAGGCTCATGCCGAGCGACCTGGGCGCGAGGAAGAGGACCGAGGTCCCGCCGAGCTCGTGCTCGCCGTAGACGTGGTCCTCGTAGTCGTCGGGGCTCTCGGCGATCCGCTTGCGGGCGAGCGCGAGCAGCTCCTCCCGGGTCCCCGACACCGTGGCCTCGTTCGGGCACGCCTCGGCGCACGCCGTCGGCTTCCCCTCGGCCAGCCGGTCGTGGCACATGTCGCACTTGCGGACGGCGGGGGTCGCGTCGTTCCACTCGTAGCGCGGCACGCTCATCGGGCACGCCACCATGCAGTAGCGGCACCCGATGCACCGGCTCTCGTCGTAGATCACGGGGCCCAGGTCCGTCTTGCGCAGCGCCGCCACCGGGCAGACGCTCGCGCAGGACGGCTTCACGCAGTGCCGGCACAGCTGCCGGACGTTCGCCTCCTCCTTCGTCACCGCGACGTAGGTGTACGACGTCGCCGAGAGACCGTTCACCTTCTCGGGGTCTCCCGTGAACCCCTGCTTCGCCATGCACGCCTTCATGCAGGACTTGCAGTCCGTGCAGAGGGTGATGTCGATCAGGAGCCCCCGCGGCTTCACGTTCGCGCTCATGGGGTCTTCGCCTCCTCCCTCCGTCGCGCCGCGGGCGGGGGTCACGCCAGGAAGAAGTGGTCCGTCAGTCGCTTCCACTCGCCGGCGTCGAGGTGACGGGCGAAGTCCGGGTCCGGCGTGCCGCCGTCCTGGAGGACCGAGCCGGAGAGCGCCATCAGGCGCAGGTTGAGCTGCTGACTCGAGTCCTCGGTCCAGGTGCGGGCGAGCCGTCCCCGGAGCAGGTTGCGCAGCCCGGTGCCGAGACCCGGCGCGCGGACGCGGTAGAGCCAGCCGCGGCCGTAGGGGTCCCACGTGGCGAGCGCGGGCTCCTTCTTCAGGTCGGGATTCACCTCGACGACCTCGTGTCCCCGCTCGAGGGCGAGGTCCGTGCCGCGGCCCTCGGCGTCGACGTGGACCGACCGGGCGCCCTGGCGCACCCACTCGCCCGGGGCGGGCAGGCGCAGGCGCTGCGCGCGACCCACGAGCTTGCTGGCGAAGTCGTCGACGCCGACGACCGCCGTGTCGGGGCCCGTGACGCGGGCCCACGTGTGTCCCGGGTGGTACGCGAGCTCCTCGGGGAGCTGGTAGCCCGCGACGAAGACCGGCTCCGCGGCGAGGACCGGCTCCGCGGTCGCCGCCAGGGCGACCTCGATCGGCCGGGACTTGCGGCGGAACAGCAGGTAGTCCAGCGCCGCGAAGGTGAGGAACGTGGTCAGGACCAGCAACGCGGTCATGGCGAGCCTCCTTGGACGAACCCACCAAGGCAACCCGCGGGCCGCGACCTCGCGCGACGCGCTCCTCGGGCGCAACCCGCTCCCGAGCAATGGGTTGCGGCGGCACGAAGCGCGGCTGCGGCGGCCGCCGCGTCCTGTGGGGAACTTCCACAGTCGCGCCCCACGCAAGGGCTCCTACCGCGCAATCGCCTGCGCGGCCGTGGGTTGCGGTCGGTGTCGCGATCTTCGACAACCGTGTCGAGGATCGCCACACGCGGCGCGCGCGCGCCGACCCCCGCGCGACGCGAACGTCAGGCGCGCGTCAACTCGACGACCGTGATCTCCGCGGGATTGCCGAGCCGCATCGGAGGTCCCCATGTCCCCGTCCCCCGATGGACGTAGAGCCAGGTCGGTTCGAACCAGTGGAGCCCCTTCACCGCGGGCTGGACGAGGGCGACGAAGATCCCGAAGGGCGCGATCTGCCCCCCGTGCGTGTGCCCCGAGAGCTGGAGGTCCACGCCGAGCCGACGCGCGTCGCCGACCTGTCGCGGCTGGTGGGCGAGGAGCACCACGGGCCGGTCGGGGTCGCGTCCGGCGAGCGCGCGGTCGAGGTCGGGGCCGTGGTCTCCGCCGAAGCGGCGTGCGCCCCAGTCGTCGATCCCCGCCACGTCGATCGCCGCGTCGCCGCGGCGGATCTCGATGCGCTCATTGCGCAGCACGCGCAGGCCGAGCGACCTCAGGTGGTCGAGCCAGGGGTCGACGCCCATGTAGTACTCGTGGTTGCCCGTCGTGAAGAGGGTGCCGTGCGGCGCCACGAGCGAGGCGAGCGGCGCGACGGCGTCCGACAGCTGCTCCACCGAGCCGTCGACGAGGTCGCCCGTCACCGCCACGAGGTCGGGCTTCAGCGCGTTCGTGCGCGCCACGACGTCCTCGACGAAGGGGCGGCGCAGGATCGGGCCGACGTGCATGTCGGACAGTTGCACGATGCGGAAGCCCTCGAAGGCCTTGGGCAGGCGCCGGATGGGCACGCGGATCCGCTCGACGCCCGGCGGGGAGGCGGCCGAGGCGACCCCGACCCCCGCGAGCCCGAGGGCGCTGAACCCGGCGGCTCCCGCGACCGAGCGGGCGAGCAGCCGGCGGCGGTCGAGGTCGGGGACGAGCGGGCCCTTGACGGTGCGGCGGAGCACCCACGCGACGAGGAGCAGGACGTCGGCGAGGAGGAGCAGGAAGAAGAGGAGGAAGAGGACGCCGGCCCACGTGCTTCCGATCCACGTGACGGGGAGGGCCGTTCGGGGCCCGACGATCTGCCAGGCGGCGAACCCGGCGGGCACGGCGAGCGTCAGCACGAGG
>DATLLK010000297.1:0-5683 GCA_035537895.1 Planctomycetota bacterium | reverse complement strand
GGGATGAAGGACGCGCGGTCGCGTGCGTGCGGGGCCCGGGCGCGCTCGAACGCGCGCCGCCCGACGAGGAAGGTCGCCCGCGGGAACAGGAGCCGCGGCGGCGCGCCCGCGACCCACGGGGCCAGCAGCCCGCCCGCGTGGTCGAAGTGGAGGTGGGAGAGCACGACGACGTCCACGTCCGCGTCCGAGAGCCCGAGCGCCTCGAGGCTGTCGAGCAGGACGTGGCGGTCCTCGACGACGCCGTAGCGGGCGCGCAGGTCGGGTTCGAAGAAGGCGCCGATCCCGGTCTCGACGAGCACGTTGCGCCCCGGCTCGCGCACGAGCATCGCCCGGCAGGCGAGGTCGATCCGGTCCTGCGCGTCGGGCGGGCTCCAACGGGACCAGACCGCCCTCGGGCAGTTCCCGTACATGGAGCCGCCGTCGAGCTTCTGCGAGTTCCCGAGCACGGGCACGATCGTCCGGGTCATGCGCGCATCTTCCGTGGGATGGGTGGGGCCTGCTGGGATCGAACCAGCGACCCGACGGTTATGAGCCGCCTGCTCTGACCACTGAGCTAAGGCCCCCCGCCTCCAGCAAGGTACCCGCGGCCCACCGGTTCTGACCAACGCCGGCCCGGCACGTCGCGCTGAGCACGGTCGCGCGGTCAACGCCCGCCGCCAGCGGCGTCGGCGGCCTCCAGGGCGGCCGCGAAGACGTGCTTCGCCTTGCCGCCGAGGGCCTTGTCGAGGTCGGGAAGGCGGTCGCGCTTGTAGGTCTCCCCGACGAGGGCCGCGAGCCGGTCCCACCCCCCGCCGTGCTTCTCGTCCGCGCGGGCGAGGCCCGCCGCCAGCGCCGCGGCCTGCGCGAGGACGAGGTCGACCTTCACGCCCTTCTGCTTCGCGCCGCCGACCTCGATCTCGACGTCCACCCGGGGCTCGAGCTCCACGGCGTTGCGGTCCATCTCGACGAGGCGCGGCCACGGGATCCAGCGGTCCTTCAGCGCGCGAGCCGCCGCCACGTGCCAGGAGCGCGAGGGATCGAGGTCCCACGTCGCTTCGCCGCGGTGAAAGCCCGCGTACAGCGCGGCGAGGCCGTCCACGATCCAGGCGCCGCGGCCCGAGAGGCGGCCGCTCGCGTCCGGCGCGAGGTGACGCTTGACGAGCCCGCGCGCGGCCCAGACGAGGAGGTTCGCGTCGGCGCCGGTCCAGGGGTTGTCGCGGTCCGTCGCGAGGACGACCATCCGGCGCCCTCCGGCGCCGTAGCCGGAGGACCCCTCCCATCGCACGTCGGGCCGGGCTCCCTGGGGGAACAGGCAGATCGGGACGAGGCGGTCGTAGGCCTTGGCGTCGGGCGCGAGGACGAGGTCGGTCGCCGAGTCCTCGTCGGGGTCCTTCGGCGGCTTCGCGTGGCTCCCGAACCGGACGATGAAGTCCTGCTCCTGCGCCGCCAGCAGCACGAGGACGTGCCCGGTCGCCTCGAGGTCGCCGGTCGAAAAGACCCGCCAGTCGCCGACGCGCGCGGCGCGCGCCTCCGGCCACAGCGCGCGGACCTCGAGCACGTCCTCCTCGCGCTCCGCCTCCCACGTCACGCTCTCGATGCGGTCCCCGAGCGCCTTCTCGACCGCCGCGCGGTCCGCTGCGCCGAAGGTCCCGCACCAGACCTTCCCCGCCTCCGCGAGCGACGTCGCCGCGTCGACCGCCTTCGTCCCGTAGACGAGGGCCCGCTCGAGGGCCGGCAGGGTGGCGGCGGCCGAGGCGCCCTTCGCGCGGTCCTCGCGCGCGCGCTGCGCCCAGGCGTCCCCGACCTTGCCGAGGGCCGCGTCGCGCTGCTTCTCCCACGTCCGCGTCGGCCGGCGCCCGAGCGAGAGGTCCACCGGATTCCATCCCGCGCGGACGTCCTCGGCCTCCCGCATGCGCGGCTGGAGGTCGAGGAGGCGGCCGGCGAGCCACCACGCCTGCCGCCGGAAGTCCTCCTTCACCGCGGACCGAAGGAGCGTCACGAGCGCCTTCGTCTCGGCGGCGGCTTCCGGCAGGACGGGAGTCGTCGGCGCGTCGGCGGCGCGGGCGCTCCCGCGCGCGACCCCGAGGGCGAGGGCGGCGAGGCACGCGATCCGGACGACGCGGCGCACCATGCCCGAGAGGCTACGCCGAACGGGTCAGCGGCGCCACGAGGCGAGGATCCGGCGACGGCGCGCCGCCGAGACCGCGAGGAGGGCGAGGCCCGTGACCAGTCCCGCGAGGAGTCCCACCCCGCCGGCCGGCGCCGGGAGGAGCAACGAGGCCGCCGCGCCCGCGAGAAACGGCGTGCTCGCGAGCGCGAGCGGCCACAGCGCGTGCCCGAGCGCGGCCAGCCGTCGACCGCCCGGAGCCCTCAGGGCGACGATCGCCGCGAGGGCGAGCGCCACCGCCGGGGCGACGAGCACCCGGGGCGCGTCCTCGACCGAGAGGGGCCGGTCGAGGAGAGCGGACGTCGCGGCCGCGGCGACCGCCGCGGTCCCGACGACGCCGCCCGCCCCGAGCAGCGCCGCGAACGTCGCCTGGTAGGCGGGGTGCGGCGAGGGGTCGCACGCGCACGGGATCGGCCGCGGCGGCGGCGGCGCGATCACCCGCCGGTTGTAGGCGACGAGGCGGTAGAGCGGGGAAAGCACAGCGCGGACCGCGGGGCGGTCGAGCGCCCGCGCGAGGCCCCCGAGCCGCGTGTCGCGCAGCCACCAGAGGATCCCCGCGACGCCCGAGCGGATCTCGCCGGTCGACTCGTCGAGGACGGCGAGCTCGTCGTGGAACCGCGCCGCGCGAAGGCGCTCGAACGCCTCGCCCTCGAACCGAAGGTGCGACCGCCGCCGCTCGTCCGGCACGCCCCCCCACGCGACGAGCGCGCGCGACGCCGCCTCGCACAGCGCGCAGTCGCCGTCGTAGACGAGGACCCTCACTTGCCGCCGAGGCGGTCCACCCGCACCCAGGCGAAGCCCGTCTCCTTGTCCCAGGTCATGAGCCCGATGCCCGCGCGATCGAGCCGCGGAAGATCCACCCGGTCGATCGCGGGCAGGCCGTCGACGAAGCAGGACAGCGTCCGCCCGCTCCGCACGAATCGCAGGACGTGCTCGCGGGCGTTCGAGCGCGTCGTCGTCCCCCAGTAGACGAGTCGGTCGTACTCCTCGAGCCGGACCTCCACGCCCTCGCCCCCCTCGCGCAGGAGGAACGTGTGCCCCGACAGCCCGTCGTCGCGGCCCTCCCCGTGGAGCGTCACGGCGACGCGCGGGAACCCGTTGTCCGGCCGGCGCACGAGCATCTCGACGGCGAAGTCCTCGAGGGTCGAAAGGTCCTTGTCCTCGAGCCAGAAGAGGCCGTCGGGCGGGTCCTTCGACGAGAACGGCTGGATCTGGAACTTGCGCCAGAGCACGTTGCCCGTGACGGTCCTTCGCAGCGCCTCGCCCGACACCTCGAAGCCGCCTGCCGTCGGGCGCACGTGGGACTTGGGCACGGTCTTCGTCTTCGCGAAGTCGAGGAGCAGCACGGACTTGCCCTTGGGCTCCGTTCGGGTCGGCGGGTAGGCCTTCGTCGGCGGGTCCGCGATCACGAGCCCCGGCACGGGCGACCGGTCGGCGCGCGCGACACGGGCGGAGAAGCCCCAGGCGCCGGTCCGGTTGACGATCTTGAGCAGGAGGCGGTGCCGGCCCTTCGTGAGCGGCAGCGCGACCGCGTGGTGGTCGCGGATCCAGCCCGTGGGCGCGTCCCACTTCTCGAGGAGCACGCCGTCGAGCCAGGCCGCGCACAGGTCGTCGAAGCCCACGCGCAGCACGGCGTCGGGGACGTCCTGTGGCACCTCGAGCGAGCACAGCGCGTAGCAGGCGGCGTTGTCGGGGTAGCCGATGCCGTACTGGAGGAGGTCCACGCGTCCGTCGGGCGTCACCTTCGCGTCGACCCACCGCGCGGTCTGGATCGGGTTCGGGTACGTCGCGTCGAGGTCGATCGCCTCCTCGGGCGCGTGGACGGCGTGGAGCGGCGACGACCACCGCGAGTAGAAGGGCAGGCACAGCTTCCAGCGCGGCACGACGCCGAGCCCCGCAAGCAGGCGGTCGCGCTCCTCGGGCTCGCCGAGGCCCTCCTTCACGAGCGCCATGGCGAACGCGGCGCGGTCCTTCAGCGCGCCCGCGTGGCAGCCCTCGAGCACGCGCGCGAGGTCGTCGTGCGCGTCGCCCAAGTGCCCCTGCTCGGCGTAGCGCTCGCCGCGCTCCGTCAGGTTCCACCAGAGCGCGAGCTCCATCTCGACGCGCTCCCGGTCCTCCGGCAGCACGGGGAAGCGGGCCTTCTCGACCGGGCCGAGGATCTCCCAGCCGAACGTCTTCCCCCACAGCCACGCGAAGTAGCGGATCCGCTCCTCGTCCCGCGGCTCGTCGGGCATCTGCCGGCGCAGCCGCCGGAAGAACGTGCGGAACCTCGCCCACTCGGCCTGTCGCGCGCCCTTGTCCTTCGCCGTCACGGGAAAGAGCAGGAACCCGCACGACGGGGCGTAGGGCTGGATGCGGAAGTATCGGACCCGGCGCTCCTGGTAGTCCGCGTCGTGGGACTGCCGGTTGCGCAGGATGGCGGCGTCGGCCTCGGCGTGGCGCCCCATCGCGTCGAGCGTGAACGTCGCCCCGAAGTTCGCGATCCCCTCGACGAAGCCCGGGTAGAGGATGCCCACGTCGAAGGTGCAGTGCGAGAGCTCGTGGAAGTGGAGCTCGCCCGCGATCGGCTTCGCGATCACCTGCTTGCCGATGTCGATCCGCTTGCCGCCGCCGATCCCGCCCGGGAAGTCGAAGCGCTCCTTGTAGTAGATCGTCAGCCGCTGCCCGTCGCCGGTGAGGTCGCGGCCGACGAGGTCCCCGAGGAGCACGCACGCGAGGTCCATCCGGATCCGGTCGCCGGCCGCGATCGTCTCGACGAAGGCCCTGGGCCCGATGAACACGAACTCGTGGCTCTCGCTCGTCGCGAGGCCCTTCCAGTGCGGGTCCTCCCAGACCGCCTCCGCCTCGGCGCGCTCCTCCGTGGAGAGCGCGTCGAGCATCCGGCGCCGCACCTCGAGGACGGCGGACTGCGCCCGGTCCTTCAAGTCCTGCGTCGCGAAGCCCGACCACCCGATCGCCTTCAGGACGCGCAGCGCCGCGCGCCCTCGCCCCTCCCCGGCCGCCTTCATCGCGCGGTCGAACGCGGCGTCGGGGGCGCGCGGGTCCCCCTCGATCGCCTTCGCGTCCTCCTTCTCGGCGTCCGTCGCCTCGTCGAGCACCAGCCGCTCGATCCGCTCGAGGTCCTTCTCGATCCACTGCGCGCGCTCGGTCGAGACGCCCTCGAGGTCGTGGAGCCGTCGGCGCAGGAGGTACGAGGCGAGCCAGAGACTCCTGCGCTCGAGCGCGACCGCCCTCTGCTCGACGTCGCGCAGGCGCTCCTCCGCGATCCGCGCGGCCACGGTCGCGCGCTCGGCCTGGCTCAGGGCCTGCGCGGCGATCGGGGGGAGCGCGAGCACCTCGTCGCGAAGCCCGTACTTCGTCCCGTAGTCCTCGGCCGAGCGGATCGCCTGGAAGTACCGCCGGAGCGCCTCCGCGACGTCCTTCGCCGCCGCGGCGGCGCGCGCGCGGGCGATCAGCCCCGCGGTCGCCCCCGGGTCGTCCTCGGCCACGACGCGCGGCGCCGGCGCCTCCAGCGCCGCGAGCGCGGCGAGGAGGAGG
>DATLLK010000296.1:0-4229 GCA_035537895.1 Planctomycetota bacterium | reverse complement strand
GCGCTGGGCGGGCAGACGACGCGGGAGGCGGGCCTTGACGCGACCGCGCGGCGTCTCGGACACGCCCGTGAGACGCCGCAGCACGGGCGCCACGAACTCGTGGAACGTGAACACGGCGCTCGTCGGGAAGCCGGGCAGGAGCGCGACGGGGGTCCCTCGGCACACGGCGAGGCCGACGGGTTTGCCGGGCTTCAAGTCCACGCCGTGGACCACGAGGCCCGGCGGTCCGAGCCCCGCGACGACCGAGGGGACGAGGTCGCCGCCTCCCTTGCTCGTCCCGCCCGACACCAGCACGAGGTCCGCGGCCTCGACTGCGCGCGCGAGGGCCTCGGCGAGGCGGCCCGCGTCGTCGGGCACGATCTCGACGGGGAGCGGATCGCCGCCCGCCTCGCGGACCGCGTCGGAGAGGATCGTCCCGTTCGCGTCGTGGACCGCGCCGGGTCCGGCGGGCGCCTCCGGCGAGACGATCTCGCCGCCCGTCGAGAGCACCGCGACCCGCGGGCGCGCGGCGACCGCGACGTGCGCGATCCCGCAGGCCGCCAGCGTCCCGGTCTCGCGCGAGGTGAGGCGCGTGCCCGCGCGCAGCACCGTCTCGCCCCGGGCGACGTCGCCTCCGGCGGGCGAGACGGCCGCGCCGGGGACCACGGGCCGCCGCACGAGGACGGACGCGCCGGCGAGGTCGGTGTGCTCGACCGCGACGACCGCGTCCGCGCCGCGCGGGATCCTCGCGCCCGTGGCGACGGACGTCGCGGTGCCCGGCTCGACCTCGATCGTCGGCTCGTCACCGGGCGCGAGGGACTCCCCGTTCAACCGCAGGGTGCGCGGCGCCTCGTCCTCCGCGCCGAAGGTGTCGGTCGCGCGGACGGCGAACCCGTCGAGGTCGCTGCGGTCGAAGGAGGGAACGTCGCCGGGCGCGACGAGGTCCTCGGCCAGCACGCGATCGAGCGCCCGGTCCCATCGGACGCGCTCGACGAGCGGGGAGATCGGGCCGGTCGCCGCCTCCCAGAGGCGCTTCGCCTCCTCGACGGGGACGACGCGGAGGAACTGCTCCTGGCGCACGCCGTCACGCCTCCGGGTCGTAGAGATGGACCTCGACGAGGGCGCCCTCGGGCCAGCCCTCGAGGTCGGCGGGGACGAGCACGAACCCGTCCGCGCGCACCGCGGTCGAGAGCACGCCCGCGCCGCGCGAGGTCAGCGGCTCGACGCGTCCGTCGACGACCCGCACGCGCAGGTAGTCGGTGCGGCCCAGCTCGCTCACGACCTTGCGCGCGAGGGGGATGCGACGCGCCGGATAGGGGAGCGCGGCGGGGCGGCCGCCCAGCCGCCGCACGAGGCGCCCGGCGAAGAGGTCGTACGCGCAGAGGGCGGACACCGGGTTGCCGGGCAGGAGGAAGACGGGCCGCCCCGCGACCACGCCCACCCCCGTGGGGGAGGCGGGCCGCAGCGCGAGCCCGTGGAACACGAGCTCGCCCCGTCGCGCCACGATCGAGGGCACGCGGTCCTCGGGGCCCACGGAGGACGCCCCCGTCACGAGGACGACGTCCGCGGGCACCTCCGCGATCTCCGTCTCGAGGCGCGGGTCCTCGTCGCCGAAGATGCCGCGCTGGAGCGGCGCGCCGCCGTCGCGGCGGATCAGCGCGTCGAGCAGCGGCCCGTTCGCGTCCGCGATGCGCGCGCCCTCCGGCTTCGTGCCCGCGCGCAGGACCTCCTCGCCCGTCACGAGCACCGCCACGCGCGGCTTGCGCACGGCCCTGACCGGCGTCACGCCGAGCGACGACAGGATCGCCACGTCCTGGGGCCGCAGCCGGCGGCCCGCCGCGAGCACCTGCGTGCCCGCGCGCACGTCTTCCCCGGGCTGTCCCACGTGCCGGCCGGGCGGGATCTCGCCTCGCGCGAGGACGCCGCCGTCGTGCTCCTCGCCGTCCTCGGCGGGGAGGACCGCGTCCGCCCCCTCGGGCATCGGCGCGCCGGTGCGGATGCGGATCGCTTCGCCGTCGCCCACCTCCACGTCGCAGCGGCGACCGGGACGGGCGTCGCCGACGAGGCGCAGCGGTCGGGGCTCGAGGTCGGTCGCGCCGAACGTCGACGCGCCGCGCACGGCCCAGCCGTCCATCGATGCGCGCGCGAACGGCGGGAGGTCGGCGCCCGCGACGACCGCCTCGGCGAGGACGCGGCCGGCCGCGCCAAGGAGGGAGACGTCCTCGGCCCCGAGCGGCGCCGGCCGTGAATCGACCCAGGCGAGGACGTCCGCGACGGCCGCGCGGGCCCGAAAGCCCCGCATCCGGACGTCGCGAAACGTCACGCGCCCGTGCCCCGGGCGATCTCGTCGGGGAAGGCCGCGAGCGCGGACACCACGGGCACGAGGGCGACCTGGCCGAGCCCGCAGATGCTGGTGAGCGCGAGCGTCTCGTGGAGCGGCGCGAGGAGCGAGAGGTCCTCGCGTCCGGCCTCCCCGCGGCGCACCCGCTCGAGGATCTCGACGGCCTTCGTGCTCCCCACGCGGCAGGGCACGCACTTGCCGCACGACTCGTTGCGGAAGAAGCGGACGAGGTTCGTCGCGAGCGCGAGCACGTCGCGTCCCTCGGCGACGACGAGGACCGCGCCCGACCCGAGCGCGCTCCCCGCGCTCTTCAGGCCTTCCCACGAGAGCGGCGTGTCCACCTTCGAGGCCGGCAGGAACGCCGTCGACGCCCCGCCGGGCATGAAGCCGAGCAGTCGGCGCCCGCCCGCGACGCCGCCGCCGCGGCGCTCGATCAGCTCGCGCACCGTCGTCCCGGCCGGGATCTCGTGGACCCCGGGGCGCTCGACGTCGCCCGCGAGCGCGATGAACTTGAGCCCCGCCGCCCCTCCGGTCCCGCGCGCCCGCCAGGCCGCCGCGCCGTCGGAGAGGATGCGCGGGACGTGGGCGAAGGTCTCGACGTTGTTGATGAGGGTCGGACGGCCGTGGAGACCGTGCGTGCCCGGGAAGGGCGGCTTGTTGCGCGGCTCGCCGCGTCGCCCCTCGAGCGCCTCGAGGAGCGCGGTCTCCTCGCCGAGGATGTAGCCGCCGGGGCTCGTGAAGATCGTCAGCGCGTCGACGCCGGCGGCGGCGAGCGCGCCCTCGGCGCGCGCCGCCTCGACCGCGCGGGCGAGCGCCCGCTTCTCCCGCGCGTACTCGTGGCGGATGTAGACGATCGCCGTGGTGGCGCCGATCACCCGGCACGCGACGAGCATCCCCTCGATCACGAGGTGGGGGAGCTCCTCGAGGATCACGCGGTCCTTGAAGGTGCCCGGCTCGCTCTCGTCGGCGTTGCAGATCACGTACTTCGGGGTGCCCGCGGCCTTCCTGACCAGGTCCCACTTGCGCCCCGTCGGGAAGCCGGCGCCGCCCATGCCCTGGAGCCCCGCCGCCGTGAGCGTCTCGGGGACGCCGGCGAACGCCTCGTCGCCCCCCGCGACCAGCCGCTGCAGCATCCCGTAGCGCGGAGCGCCCTCGGGGTAGGGATCGGTCGTCCAGCGCCGGGGCGAGGTCGTCGGCTCGTCGGAGGGGAGCGGGACCGTGCCGTCGGCGTGCGCGGCCACGCGTCGTGCGGTCGCCGCGGGGATGGGGACCTCGTCGACCGCGACCGCGGGCGCCTCGTCGCAGCGGCCGAGGCAGGAGACCTCGCACACCTCCACGTCCGTCTGCGCCGCGTAGCGCCTGCGCAGGTCCTCCGCGAGGGGCTCAGCGCCCCGGAGGTGGCACGCGGCGTCCCGGCACACGGCGATCGTGCAGCGCGGCGGCGGCGTGCGCCGGTAGTGGGGATAGAACGACGTGACGGCGCCGAGCGCGTGCAGCGGGACCCGCTCTTCGCGGGAGAGCCGGGCCAGCGTCTCCTCCGACAGCCAGCCGTGCTGCTCCTGGAGCTCGGACAGCCGAACCAGGACGTTCAACGGGAGGGCGTCGTCGGGTTCGCTGCCGCTCATCGGGGAGAGGATACCCGTGCGGCCGTGGCACCGTGCAGCACGGTCGAACGCGCGACGGGGCTCGCCGCGCCGCTACTCGAGTCCCGCGCCGAAGGGCTTGTCGGCGCGCGCGGGCGGCGGCGGCGGCGGCGGCGGAGTCGGGGGCCGAGGCGGAGGCGGCGGCGGCGCGACGGGAACGTGCCGCGGCGCCACGGGCTCGGGCGCCCTCGCGCGCGGCGGCTCCGCCGGCGCCGACACGGCCTCCGGGAACGCGTCGGTCCTCGTGGGCGCGACATCCTGTGGAT
>DATLLK010000295.1:0-2714 GCA_035537895.1 Planctomycetota bacterium | reverse complement strand
GTGTACGCCGGCTCCTGGGGCTCGACCAACCTCCACGGGCGGCCCGACGAGGAGAGGCTCCTGCGCAGCCGGCACACGGACCGGCGCGTCACCGTCGACCTGATGACGAAGACGCAGAGCGGCCGGCTGCTCCACTCGATGCCCCTGCGCCGCAACGTGGAGGTGGACGACGCGGTGGTGGACTCCCCCAACTCCCTCGTGATCCGCCAGGCGGGGAACCGCCTCCACATCCAGCGGGCGCTGTTCGCGGAGGTCCTGGCGTAGGACTCGAGCGCCCCGCCGACCCGGCCCGGGGAGGCGCCGCGGACGGTTGCGCGCGCACGGGGCCCCGATTTGGGTCGTGGAAGGCCCCCGCGGGCCTTACTTTCCCGGCGCATCCGCGCGGACCGTCGACATGGCCGACAAGCAGAACAAGCTCGCCGAGAACGCCCCGGGCAAGTTCTACGTCGACGACCAGTGCATCGACTGCGACGCCTGCCGCGAGACGGCGCCCGACTTCTTCCGCCGCAACGACGAGAAGGGCTACTCCTTCGTCTACCGCCAGCCGCAGACGGAGGAGGAGAAGAGCGTCGCGTACGAGGCGCTCGAGGGGTGCCCGGTCGAGGCCATCGGCGACGACGGCGACGACGCGTAGCGACGGCGACGCGCAGGGGCGGCGGTCCGCCGGAACGGGTCGGGAGGACGGCGGGCGCGAACCGCGCCGCCGGGCGGGCTTCGCCGCCTACTTTCCGGCGCGAGCGGCGGCGAGCGCGGCCTTCGCCTGCTCCTCCTGGGCCTTCTGCTCCTCCTCGAGCTTCTGCTTGAGCGCCTCGAGCTCGGCCTTGTGCGCCGTCACCCACTCGCGCGCGTGCACGCCGCTGCGGAACTGCTGCCCGGTCATGTCCTTCAGCACGTCGTAGACGATGCTGCCCAGGCTGCGCATCTTGCGCGCGGCGCTGCGGCCCTTCGCCTTGTTCGCGGCGAGCGCGGCGCGACCGGCGGCCTCGGCGGCGTTCTGGTCGGCCGAGCCCGCGGTCCCCGTGTCCACGTTGACCTCGACGCCGTCCCACTTGACGCCGTCCTCGATCTTCAGCTCCTTGATGAGGTCGAGGACGGCGTCCGTCGCCCGCACCTCCTTCAGGTCGCCGAGCGCCGAGAGAGCCCAGCGCACGACGTTCTGGTTCTCGTGGTGAAGGAGGGTCACGAGCGTCTTCCACGCCCCGCGGTAGCCGACCCCCTCGATCGCGTCGACCACGTTCGTCAAGTGCTCCCAGTCCGCGGACTTGACGTCGAGGATCTTCATCAGCTCGGCGCCGGCCACCCCCGGGATGGCGCGCTGCTCGCCGAGGTTCATGAACGCGGCGGCGCGGATCTCGGGGTCCTTGTGGCGGGTGAGCTTCATCAGCTCGGTCACGACCGCGGGGTGGTTCGTGCGGCCCAGCCCGTCGACCGCGTCCGCCTTGGCGGCGGGATCCTTCGCCTTGAACTCCGTCTTGAACTTCGCGACGGCGGCCTTGGCATCGGGCGTCGTGGCGAGCGGGGGGATCGGTCGCGGCTTCTCGGGCGCTTGCGGCGCCGCGGGCGGCGGCGGCGGCGCGGGCGCGTCCGCCGCGCGGGCCGACGGCGCGAGTCCGAGCGCGAGGACGAGGAGGACGGGGAAGGCGAGCCGGCGACGCGACATGAGGCACCTCGGGAACGCGAGGGGGGTCCCGGCCGATTGTAGGCCGCCCCGTGCGCCGCGGACCGCCCGAACGCTCCCGCCCCCCCGGCTCGCGGACGCCGTGGACGCCTCGCCCGGGCCGACGGGACACCCTCGCGCGACCTGCGGGCTACTTCGACAGGTTGACGTAGACGCCGCCGGTGCGCCGGGCGAGCCCCTCGGCGAGCTCGAAGGGGTGGTTGCCGATCCCCACGACCGAGATCGCGACCATCCGCACGCGGGCCTTCAGCGCGATCGCCGCCAGCACGCCCGTGGCCTCCGTCACGTCCCCCTTCGTCGGGATGTTGTTCGTGACGAGGAACACCTGGTCGGGCCCCGACTTGAAGGCCTTCTCGTCGGTCGCGCCGCCGACGTCGAGCGCGGCGTTCAGCGCGCCGAACAGGTTGATGCCGTCGTCGGTCTCGAGCAGGGCCAGCGTGTCGTAGAGCGTCTTGCGCGTGGCCGAGCCGATCGTCGTCAGCTTCAGGTTGAAGACGCCCTTGACGTCCTCGGCGAAGTGCACGACCTCCACGCTCGTCCCCTTGGGCAGGCCGTCCACGGCGTGCCTCAGGTGCGCGAAGGCGAGCTGCTGCTTCGTCTTGAGGGCGCGCCAGGCGATCCGCTCGCCGTCGGGGGGCGTGCAGAGCGCCTCGAGGCGCTCGCGGTGCTCGGGCCCGAGGAAGGGGTGCTCGTCGCGCATGTTCAGGCTGCGGTCGATCACGAAGACGACGCGCTGCCCCGTGACCGGGGCGCCGAAGAACGTCGGGGGCAGCGGGGGCGTCTCGGCGACGGCCGTCGCGTCGGTCCCCGCCAGCACGGCGGCCCAGCGCTTGGGCGCGTCGCCGATCCGCTGGCCGGAGATCGCCTCGAGCGCGGCGACGGTCTCGGCCCGGGCGCGCCCCTTCTCGACGGACAGCCGCTCGACGAGCGCGGGGAGGGCCGCCTTGTCGCGCAGCGCGGCGAGCGACCGGGCGGCCGCGACGCGCACCTGCCAGGCGTCGTGGGCGAGCGCCTCGATCAGTGGCTCCGACGCGCT
>DATLLK010000294.1:0-2420 GCA_035537895.1 Planctomycetota bacterium | reverse complement strand
CGCGGGGACCGTCACGGTCACCTTCTTGCGGCAGGGGGCAAGGCTCTCGACGCGGAAATCCATCGACGCTCTCCGGGCCGCCGCTCCGGCCGATCTCGGCGGGCGGCGCGCAGGGGGGCTGAGGGTATAGCCGCCGTGGGGGGGGCCAACGAATGCCGGACCCCGGGCCCCCTCATGCGGAATCCTTGCGTCGCCCCCTCCGTCGGATAGTCTCATCTCAGGTTGGACGAGGGGCCTCGTGGACGGCTCCCGACGGCGCGACCGTGCGCAACAGCGCGCGACGAGCGACGAGACGGGCGTTCCCGCGGTCCAAAGCCCCGCGACGGCGGCCGCCACAGGCCGTCGTACCCCGGTCGCCCTCCCCGGGCGCCCGCGCCGGCGTGGCCCGTCCGCCGACTGCGTCACTCCGTGGTCCGCCCTCGGGCCGTGCGGCGAATCCAGGCCGCCCGGGTCCGTCCGGCGAGGACGGCGCCTCCGCGTCCACTTCGAGAGGTCTTCGATGTCCGAGTACTCGTCCGTCCCCACACCTTCGCCCTACCCCGACGGGGGGGGAGCCCGTCGAGGGCGCCGTCGCCGTCGCCGGGGCGGCCGCAACCGCAACCGCAGCCACGGCGGCGGTGGCGGCGGCGGGATGCCGATGGAGGCCGACGGCTTCGCGCCCGCGCCCGCGAGCGACGCCGAGGCGGCCGCGGCGATGGCGGCCGGCGTGCCGTGGGCCTCCGCCGTGCGCACCTCCGAGGACGCGCCGGCTCCCGTGCCCGAGGACTACGTCGAACTGGCGCCGTCCGAGCTCTACAAGCTGCCGGTGCTCGAGTTGATGCGCGAGGGCCACGGGTTCCTGCGCAGTCCCGTCAACCTCTACTACCCGACGATGGACGACCCCTACGTCTCCGTCTCCCTCGTGCGGCAGTACGGGCTCCGCGACGGCTGCATCGTGGACGGCGAGGTCGGCCCCCCGAAGCGCCCCGGCCAGAACCCCCAGCTCGCGCGCGTGCGCGGCGTCTGCGGGATGCGGGCCGACCTCTGGCGCGCGACGAAGCCCTGGGAGACGCTGACCGTCGTCGACCCGGACCGCAAGATCGACCTGACGTCGGGCGAGAACGACGTCACCTCCCGGATCATCGACCTGATGTCGCCGATCGGCTTCGGGCAGCGCGCGCTGATCACGTCGCCGCCGCGCGCCGGCAAGACGGTGATCCTGCAGAAGATCGCGCAGGCGATCATGCGCAACCACCCGAAGGCCTACCTCCTCGTCCTGCTCGTCGACGAGCGGCCCGAGGAGGCCACGGCGATGCAGCGCGCCGTCGCGGGCGAGGTCGCCGTCTCGACGAACGACCGCCCGCCCGAGAGCCACACGCGGTTGACCGAGATCGTGCTCCGCAAGGCGAAGCGCCTCGTCGAGGCCGGCGGGGACGTCGTCATCCTGATGGACTCGCTCACGCGGCTCGGCCGCGCCTACAACCTGCTCCAGCGGGGCGGCGGCCGCACCCTGTCGGGCGGCCTCGACTCGCGGTCCCTCGAGCGCCCGAAGGCCTTCTTCGCCGGCGCGCGCAACGTCGAGGGCGCGGGGTCGCTGACGATCATCGCGACGGCGCTGATCGACACGGGCTCGAAGATGGACCAGCTGATCTTCGAGGAGTTCAAGGGCACCGGCAACATGGAGCTCGTCCTCGACCGCAACGCGGCCGAGCAGCGCATCTGGCCCGCCCTCGACGTCAACAAGTCCGGCACCCGCAAGGAGGAGAAGCTCCTCCCCCCGAGCTCGCTGGAAAAGCTCTACGTCCTCCGCCGCGTCCTCAACAAGGTCCACCCCCTCGAAGCGCTCCAGCTCCTCATCGAACGCATCCAGAAGACCGACGACAACCTCGAGTTCCTGGCGTCCATCAACAAGGGTGGCCGTTCCGACGACGACTAGGGTGACTGACTAGCGGGGTTTGGTCAGGAGCGGACGACCGCGGCCGTCGGCCGTGCCCGAGCCCCACAGAGGCTTTGGAATTGGCCCGTGCGGACATAGGCCGGCGCATCGCCGGCGCGGTTGCCTCCGCTCTGGGACCTGGCGCGAGGGTCCTCCCTGAGCGATCGACCGCGTTCCGTCGGATGCCGCGCAAGCGGCCGCGAGGAGGGCGTCCCCTTGTGGGGCCGTTGACGAGCGGCCCGAGCGGCCGTCCGCGGCCGCGAGGGCGCCGCGTGCGCGAAGCGCACTGGCGCCGCGCTGCCCGGCGCCGACGGCCGCGGTCGTACGCTGCGGATCACGCCCCGCCGAGGCGTGCCCAGTCCGGCGGCGCGCCCGAGCGACGGCCTACTTCTTCTCTTTCTTCTCGCGCTCGATGTCCTGGCGGATCTTGGTCGCGACGGCCTCGGGGACAGGGGCGTAGGCGAAGGGTTCCATCGTGTAGGTGCCGCGGCCCTGGGTCATGCCG
>DATLLK010000293.1:0-3078 GCA_035537895.1 Planctomycetota bacterium | reverse complement strand
CAATCCTGACCGATTTGCCGCGGGACGATCGGTCAGGTTTCGTCGGGCGGGAACCCTAAGACGCTGGCCCCGTCCAACGTCGTAAGGACGGATGAGGCACCAAGGCGACCCCCCCGAGGCCCCCGGCGGCACGATCGACGCGGAGTTCGTCCGCGAAGCGCTCGAGCGGCACGAGCGGGCTCTCGTGGGGTACGCCCGGCGGCTCTTGGGCGACCTCGACCGCGCGCGCGATGTCGTGCAGGACACGTTCCTGCGTCTCGTGCGGGCCGATCGCGCCCAGGTCGAACCCGTGCTGGCGCGGTGGCTCTACACCGTGTGCCGCAACCGGGCGTTCGACGAACGCCGCCGGTCGGCCCGCCACGCGCGGCCGCTCGACGGGCTCGACGGGCGGGCCAGCCGCGCCGCGAGCCCGGACTCCCTGCCGGAGGCCGCCGACGAGGCGGCCCGGGCGCGGGTCGCGATCGACGGCCTGCCCGAGCACGTGCGGGAGGTCCTGGTGCTTCGCCTGTCCTGCGGTCTCGCGTATGCGGACATCGCCGCGGTGACGGGCCTCTCGACGAGCCACGTCGGGGTGAAGGTCCACGAAGGCATGAAGACGCTGCGCGCGCGGCTGTCGGTCGAACGACCCGTCCGCGCGGCCAACGGAGGCGACGTCCGATGATCCGAGCCGACGACCCGCGTGTGACCGCGTACGCCCTGGGCGAGACCGACGAGACCGACCGTCTCGCCGTCGAGGCGGCGATGGCCGCCGATCCCGAGGTGCGAGAGGCGGTCGCGTCCGTGCGGGCGACCGCACGGACCGCGACCGAGGCGCTCGCCGCGGGGGGCGCGGTGGCGCTCACCGACCCGCAGCGGGCGATCGTGCTCGCCGCGTTCGAGACGAGCCGAGCCGACGCGCATCTGCGCGCGGTCCCGTCGCGCGCGCGGCGCTGGGCCCCGTTCGCCACGGGGCTCGCCGCCGCAGCGGGGCTCCTCGGGATCCTCCTGCCGAGCGCGATGCAACCTGGTGGAGGAGGCCTCGAGGCGCCCGTATCGAGTTCTGGGGCGGACGCGACTGCAGAGAGCTACGGGCGGACCGCAGAGGGCTACCTGTTGGTGGCGGGCGACGGCGACAACGGCCCGAGCCTTCTCGGCGCTGGCGCGAATGGCAGGAACCCCGTAACCGCCGTCGACAAGTTGCAAGTCCGGGTGGGCGACGTGCAGCGGGAGGTCGACGAGGACGAGTGGAGTGTGGGCGGCGACCTGTCCGGCTTTTCCGTGCCGCGTGCACCCACCTCCGGCAGCGGGGCGACCATCGTCAAGCGGGGGGACAGGGAGTTCTCCTCCAGATTCCGTCAGAAGTTCGAGGCGCCGAAGGGCGACGGCAGCACGTTCACGGGCCCCGGCGGGTCCGTAGCCCCGGGCCTTCGCGAGCCGCGGGATCCGCTTCCGCCGACCTCCTCCGCGTCCACGCCCGTCATCGTGGGGCGGGTCCAGCCTCTCGGGCCCGTCACGCCCGCGCTATCGGGCGTGCCCAACCCCACCTCGCCGACGGCGGAGAGCGCGGGCGGCGAGTCCTACGAGGGGGCGGTCGAGAGCGGCTTCCTGCGCGTGACCGACGCCCGGCTCTCCACGTTCTCCGTGGACGTGGACACCGCGTCGTACGCGAACGTGCGCCGCATGCTGCGCGACGGCCACCGGCCGCCGCCCGACGCGGTGCGCATCGAGGAGATGGTCAACTACTTCCGCTACGCCTACCCGGCGCCGACCGGTTCCGATGCCTTCGCCGTCTACGTGGAGTCCTCGACCTGCCCGTGGGACGCGAAGCACCGGCTGGTCCGCGTGGCGCTGAAGGGGCGCGAGATCGCGCGCGCGGCGCGGCCCCCGATGAACCTCGTCTTCCTGCTCGACGTGTCGGGGTCGATGAACCAGCCCAACAAGCTGCCGCTCGTCCAGGCGTCGATGCGGATGCTGCTCGAGGAGCTCGAGGAGCGCGACACGGTCGCGATCGTCGTGTACGCGGGGTCCTCGGGCCTCGTCCTCCCGCCGACCTCCTGCGAGAAGAAGGCCGACATCCAGCGCGCGATCGACGACCTGCGCGCCGGAGGCTCGACGAACGGCGCCGCGGGCATCCAGCTGGCCTACGACACGGCGCGCTCCGCGTTCATCTCCGGCGGCGTCAACCGGGTCGTGCTCGCGACCGACGGCGACTTCAACGTCGGCGTCACGAGCCGCGAGGGCCTGCTCGCGCTGATCGAGGAGCAGGCGAAGAGCGGCGTGTTCCTCACGTGCCTCGGCTACGGCATGGGCAACCTGAAGGACGCGACGCTCGAGATGCTGGCCGACAAGGGGAACGGCAACTACGGATACGTCGACTCGACGCGCGAGGCCCGCAAGGTCCTCGTGGACGACGCGTCCGGGACGCTGGTCACGATCGCGAAGGACGTGAAGATCCAGGTCGAGTTCAACCCCGCGACCGTCGCCGCCTACCGCCTCGTCGGCTACGACAACCGGCGGCTCGCCGACCGCGACTTCGCCGACGACACGAAGGACGCGGGCGAGGTCGGGGCCGGCCACGCGGTGACGGTCTTCTACGAGGTGATCCCCGCCGGCGGCGACGTGACCTCGGCGAGGACCTCGGAGGAGGAGCCGCTGCGGTACGGCCCGAAGACGGCGTCCGCGACGCCCACGACGCCGGCCATGCCGGCCGACGGTGTCTCGCGCGAGTCGCTGACGGTCCGGGTGCGCTGGAAGGAGCCGACCGGCACGACGAGCACGAAGCGCGAGTTCCCCTTCACCGACGCCGGCGCGGACTACGCGAAGGCCTCCGCCGACTTCCGGTTCGCCGCCGCCGTCGCCGCGTTCGGCCTGGTCGTGAAGCAGAGCCCGCACCGCGGCACGGCGACGCTCGAGGCCGTGGCCGAGCTCGCCACCGACGGCCTCGCGTCCGACCCGGGTGGCTACCGTGCCGAGTTCGCGGAGCTGGTCGCCCGCGCCCGCACCCTGATCCCGGGGCGCTGACCGGCCGCACGGCCCCGGCTTCCCGGGGCCGGATGCGGGGACCGGGGGCGGTGCGGGCGAGGGCGCGCGGCGTTCGGT
>DATLLK010000292.1:0-3996 GCA_035537895.1 Planctomycetota bacterium | reverse complement strand
GTCGAACTCGAGATGGTCGCCGTGGATCCGGTACTCCTGCCAGAGGCTCTTCCAGGTGCTCTGCGACACGTGCCGCGGGGCGGCCTCCTCGGCGGGGCCCACGCGGAACTCGAGGCCCTGCGCGAGCGGCAGATCGCGCGTGCCGTTGATCGTGTTCGTCTGGCGGCGCATGTACTGCTTCCACGAGTCCGAGCCCGACTCGCGCCCGCCCCCCGTCTCCTTCTCGCCGCCGAACGCGCCGCCGATCTCGGCGCCCGAGGTCCCGACGTTCACGTTCGCGATGCCGCAGTCGGAGCCCGCGGCCGACAGGAACGCCTCGGTCTCCCGCACGTCGTTCGAGAAGACCGAGCTCGAGAGACCCTGGGGGACCCCGTTGTGGATGGCCATCGCCTGCTCGAACGAGTCGACCTCGATCACGTAGAGGATGGGGGCGAAGGTCTCCTCCTTCACGATGGCCGTCTGCTCGGGCATGCGCACGATCGTCGGCTCGACGTAGAGCGGTCCGAGGTCGGGGCGCGCGCGGCCTCCCGCGAGGACCTCGCCGCCCTCCGACTTCGCGCGCTCGAGCGCCGCCATCATGTCGCGCACCCCGTCCTCGTTGACGAGCGGGCCCATGCCGGTCGTCCCCGCGATCGGGTCGCCGATCCGCACCTGCGCGTACGCGTGGACGAGCGCGTCGGTCAGGCGCCGGGCGACGGAACGGTGCACGAGGACGCGCCGCGTGCTCGTGCACCGCTGGCCCGACGTGCCCACCGCACCGAACAGGATCGCGCGGAGCGCCATGTCGAGGTCGGCGCTCTGGCCCACGACGACGGCGTTGTTGCCCCCGAGCTCGAGGATCGTGCGCCCGAAGCGGCGCGAGACGACCTCGGCCACGTGCCGCCCCATCTTCGTGCTGCCCGTGAAGGAGACGAGCCGCATCCGCTCGTCCTCGAGCAGTCGCTCCCCCACCGTCCGCCCCGAGCCGGCGAGGAACGTGAACACGCCGTCCACGTGGTGGTCGGCCATGACGCGGTTCGCGATCTTCTGCACGGCGACGGCGCACAGCGGCGTGGAGGACGAGGGCTTCCAGACCGTCGTGTCGCCGCAGACGGCCGCGAGGGACGCGTTCCACGACCACACGGCGACGGGGAAGTTGAAGGCGGTGATGACCGCGATCGCCCCCAGCGGGTGCCACTGCTCGAGGATGCGGTGCCCGGGACGCTCCGACGGCATCGTCAGGCCGTAGAGCTGGCGCGACAGGCCCTGCGCGAAGTCGCAGACGTCCACCATCTCCTGGACTTCGCCGCGACCCTCGACGCGGATCTTGCCCATCTCGAGCGTCACGAGGTCGCCGAGCGGCTCCTGGAGCTCGCGGAGCGCCAGGGCGAGGTCCCGGACGAGCGCTCCGCGCCGGGGCGCGGGAACGTCGCGCCACGTCTGGAAGCGCTCGTGGGCCTTCGCGAGGACGACGTCGCAGGCCGCGGCGCCCGCCGGCACGTACGACGCGAGCACGTCGCCCGTCGCGGGGTTGCGCGAGGCGACCGGCGTCGCCCCCGCCTCCGTCACCCATCCCTCCGGCCCCCAGCAGGCGCCGGGGTTGACCGGCTCGAGCCCGAGCTTCTCGAGGACCGACTTCGACGACATGTCCGCCTCCCGCGCGACGTGACGGCGCCGCGACGTCGAGGCCATGCTACGGCTCCCCCTGCGGTCCGGGGCGTCGTGCGCGACCGCTTCGTCGTCGGGCGAGGTCACGACCGGTACGATGCGGCGATGGCCGTACCCGTCGGAACGATCGTCTGCCCCGGATGCGGCGCGGCCATCCCGAAGACGGCGGCCCGTTGCGGCTACTGCGGCGCAACGGTCGTGCTGCCCGCGCCCGCCGGCGCGGCGGGCCCCGCGGAGCGGCGCACGTTCTGCCCGCGCTGCACGCAGCTCTACCCCGCGTCGGCCGGCCGCTGCCCGCGATGTCCGCCGGGCGCGACCGACGAGCGCGGCGGCCACTGCCCCCGCTGCGGCGGACACCTCGAGCCCACGGCCATGGGCGCGGCCGTCGTCGACCGTTGCCCCGCATGCCGCGGCCACTGGTTCGACGGCGACGAGATGGAGCACGCGTTCGACGTGACGACCGAGGGCGCCTCGCGCGAGGAGGCGAACTCGCTGCGGCGGGCGCTGCCGCGCGCCGCACCCGCCGACGAGATCCGCTATCTCGCCTGCGTCCGGTGCGGCGAACGCATGGCCCGGCGCCAGATCGCACCCCGCACGGGCCTCATCGTCGACGTGTGCCGACCGCACGGCGTGTGGTTCGACGGAGACGAACTGGACCGATTCCTCGCGTTCGTGCGCGCGGGCGGCCTCGAGGTGCTGCGCCACGACGGGATCGCGGCCGCCGAGGCTCGGAAGCGCGCGGCGACGGAGTCGGGCGGGACCGCGGCGCTCGCCCGCGAGCCCCTGGCGCACATCGGCCCCCCTCCCGACCTCTGGCGCACCGTCCGCTGGCTCTTCCGCCACCTCTGACGCCCCTCGTCGTGCCGCCGGGGGGCCGCGGATGCGGGTTCGGACGGTCCGTGACCCGCCGCTGACGCGGGCCCGGGGATGATGGGCCCCACGCGCGGCTCGTGGATCCCCGGAGACCCGGGGTGGATGTGGAGCCGCCCCTGGGAGACGAGGATGAATCGCCTCGGCATCGTCGCGGGGGTCGTGCTGACGGTCCTTCTCGTGGCTCCGCTGCCGGGCACGGCCGGCGCGCTCTCGGCGGACGGCCGCGCGGGGTCCGTGACGGCGGTCCAGGGGCTCGTGCTCGCGCGGCCGGCCGGACGCGACCGATGGACGGCGCTCGACGCACGGTCCCTCGTCTTCCCGGGCGACGTCGTGCGCACCGACGCCCGCGGCGCGAACGCCGCCGAGGTGCGCCTCGTCGGAGGCGGCCGGCTCGTCCTCGGGCCGGGGACGACGATCGAGCTCGCGACCGACGGTCGCGTGCGCCTGCTGCGCGGCGAAGCCGAGGTGCGATCGCCGGACACGGCGACGCTCGCCGTCGCGGCGCCGGGAGGCTGGACGCGCGACGTGAAGGGGACCCTGCGTCTCTCGGCGGGCGAGCGCGAGACGAAGGAGCTCGCGGACGAACCGTCGTGGCTCAAGGGCTACCGCGCCTCCACGACGGACGAGTGGATGGGGTCGCTGCTCGCGAAGGTCGACGGGAAGGACGTCCCGCTGTCCGTCGGCTACCACAAGGTGACCGTCGAGATCCGCGACCAGATCGCGCGCACGACGGTCGAGGAGTCGTTCGTCAACGCGACGGACGCGACGCTCGAGGGCGTCTTCTCCTTCCCCCTGCCCGCCGACGCGTCGATCAGCGGGTTCGGGATGTGGATCGGTGAGGACCTCGTCGAGGCCGACCTCGTCGAGCGCGAGCGCGCGCGGGAGATCTACGAGGACATCCTGCGCCGCAAGAAGGACCCCGGGCTGCTCGAGTGGGAAGGGGGCAACCTCTTCAAGGCGCGCGTCTACCCCATCCCGCCGCGCGCCGAGAAGCGGATCCGCATCCGGTACACGGAGGTGCTGCCGCTCGAGGGCGACGCCTTCCGCTACCGCTACGCCCTGCGCAGCGAGCTCCTGCGGGCCCATCCCCTGCGCGAGCTCGCGATCACGCTGAACGTCGTGTCCGAGGCGCCGATTCGCTCGGTCGCGAGCCCGACGCACGAGGTGGTCACGCGATCGACGGAGTACGAAGCGAGCATCGCCTTCAACGCCCAGCAGTACGTGCCCGAGCGCGACTTCGAGGTCGCGGTCTCGATCGACCGCGGCGAGGGCCTCTCCGCGATCTCGCACCGGCGGGGCGGGGACGGGTGGTTCCTTCTGCTCGTCGCGCCGCCCGACCCGTCCGCCGCCGGCTGGCGCCGCGACCTCGTCCCCGACGGACGACCTCTCGACCTCGTCGTCGTCGCGGACACGTCCGGCTCGATGGACGCGCGGGCGCGCGAGGTCCAGGCGTCGTTCGTGTCGGCCCTCTTGGGA
>DATLLK010000291.1:0-4301 GCA_035537895.1 Planctomycetota bacterium | reverse complement strand
GTCTTCCTGTCGGGCGGCATCGACAGCGCGCTCATCGCGTCGTTCGCCCGCGACCATCCGGGCGTCACCGCGTGGACGCTCGCCTTCCCTCGGCACGCCGAGGCCGACGAGGGCCCGCGCGCCCGGCGCACGGCGGAGCGGCTGCGGATCCCGCACGTCGAGGTCCCCCTGCCCGAGGATCCGACGTCGTGGGTCCTCGGCGTGCCGAGGGAAGGCGAGCGTCCACGCGGTGACGCCCGGATGGTCGCGGGCGAACGACGCGATGAGCGCGCTGTCGATGCCGCCCGACAGGAAGACCGCGGCGGGGCGCTCGAGCCGCAGGCGGTCGTTCACCGCCGCGCGCAGGGCGTCGAGGACGTCGGTCGCCGGGTCCGCCCCTGCTCCGGGCGCGGGGGGGACCTCCCGCGGGGCGACCGTGTGGCGCGTCAGCCGCAGGCGTGCGTCGAATCGCAGCACCTCGCCGGGCTCGACGCGCTCGACGCCGACCAGCGCGCTCCGCGAGCCGAGCACGACGCCGTCGCGCAGGACGTCGGCCACCGCGCTCGCATCCGCCACGGGCTCGACGAGGCCGGTGGCGAGGATCGCGTCGAGCGTCGAGGCGAACACGAGCCCGCCGCGGGTGCGGGCCCAGGCGAGGGGCCGCACGCCCCACGGGTCGCGACCGATCCAGAGCGGCCCGACCGGCGCCTTCCAGAACGCGAACGCCCACGAGCCCTCGATGCGGGACAGCGCGTCGATCCCCTCGACGTCGAGCAGCGCGGCGAGGACTTCCGCGTCTCCGCGCGTCGAGAACGTCTCCCCGCGGGCGATCAGCCGACGGCGGTGCTCGTCGTGGTCGTAGATCTCGCCGTTCATGACGAGCACGGACCCCGAGGGCCGCACGACGGGCTGGCGCCCGCCGGGCACGTCCACGAGGGCGAGGCGGCGGGCCCCGAGCACCAGGGGCATCTCGCCGAGCGCGCCGTGGACGCGGCCGCCGCTGTCGGGGCCGCGGGGCGTCAGTACCGCGAGCGCGGCGCCGACCGGGTCAGGTCGTGCATGCGCCTCGGGACCGATCACGCCGACGATGCCGCACATGCGGGACCTCCGGCGGCGACCGTACCCCGGCCGCCAGCCCGGGGTCTATCATCTATCGGCGAGAGGCGCGCCGGAACCGGAGCGCACCGGCCCTCGGCCGGGGAGGAGTCACGTGGCGCGGCGCTCCGTTGC
Source organism: Planctomycetota bacterium (assembly GCA_035537895.1). Classification (GTDB taxonomy): domain Bacteria; phylum Planctomycetota; class PLA2; order PLA2; family JAEUHO01; genus DATLLK01. The sequence continues at coordinate 3,092 of DATLLK010000291.1, read as the reverse complement.
GACGAACAAGGGACGCACCGCGCCCGCCGCCGACGTCCGGGTCGTGCTCGCGACGGCCCCGAGGAAGGACGCCGCCCGACTCGCGCGCGGCCTCGTCGAAGGGCGCCACGCCGCGTGCGTGAACCTCGTCCCGGGCGTTTCGAGCGTCTATCGGTGGAAGGGCGCGGTCGAGACCGCTCCCGAGACGCTGCTCGTCGTCAAGACGACGGCCCGGCGGCTCTCTCGGTGCCTCGCCGCCCTCGCGGGCGCCCATCCCTACGAGGTGCCCGAGGGCATCGCCCTCGCCCCGGTGCGCGCGCTCGCCGGGTACGCGGCGTGGGTGCGGGCCGAGGTGCGGTAGCCCGCACGTCCGTGGGCGCGTTCGTCGTCACGTTCCTCGCGCGCATCTTCGGGGCCGCCGCCGCCATCCTGCTCGGCGCGGTCACCGCGCGCATGCTCGGCCGCGAGGCCCGCGGGGCCGTCGAGACCTTCGTCGTGCTGCGCCTGGCCCTCCACGCGGTCGCCTCGCTCGGCGGGTCGCAGGCCGCGACGTGGGTCGTGGCGCGCGCGCCCGAGTCGCTGCGCGCCGCGGCGAGGGGCGGGCTCGCGTGGGGTCTCTCGGCAGGGCTCGTCGCGGGCCTGGCGATCGCCGCCGCCGCGTTCGCGCACCCCGCCTGGTTCGAGCCGGTGCCGCCGGTCTGGGTCGCCCTCTTCGCCGCGGCCGCCCCCGCCGCGCTCGCGACGCACGTCGCGGGCGGCGTCCTCCTCGGCGCTCACCGGGTGCACGCGTGGAACGTCGTCGCCGTCGCCTACCGGGCGTCCATGCTCCTCCTCCTCGCGCTGCTCGCGGTGCCGGCGCTGCGGCGCATCGAGACCGTCGTCCTCGCGCTCGTCGTGGCGGAGGCGGTCGCGCTCGCGGTGACGCTCGCGGCGCTCCCCCGAGGCGCGCGGATGCCCGCGCGGACCGAGTTCGCGCGGGCGCCCGGTGTCCGCCGCTACGCCCGGTCCGCGTGGACCCACGCGGCGCTCTCCTTCGCCCTCCTGAGCGCCGACGTCCTGGTGCTCGGCGCGTGGGCCGGGAACGAGGAGTTGGGCCTCTACGCCGCGGCGGCGCTCGCGCGGCAGGTCCTTCTCTTCCTCCCGTGGATCGCCGGGCTCCTCTTCTTCCCGAAGGTCGCCTCCGCGACGCGCGCCGGGCAGGGAACGGCCGCGACCCGTCCGCGCGCGATGGGCCCCGTCCCCATCGCGATCGTCGTCGTCGCGACCGCGCTGCTCCTCGCGTTCCCGCGCGAGTTCGTGACGGGCGTCCACGGCGATCGGTTCGCGGACGCGGCGCGCCTCGTGCGCATCCTCGTGCCTGCCGCGATCCTGACGGGGGTCGCCAACCTCGCCCTGCAGGAGCTGCTCGGCCGGGGCGCGCCGCGCGCCACGTGGCTCGCCCCGGGCGCCGCGCTCACCGCCGACATGATCGGCAACGTGCTCTGGATCCCCCGCCACGGCGCGCTCGGGACGGCGTGGGCCGCGCTCGCGGCGAGCGTGGTCCTCCTCGCCGTCGCGATGGCGGGCCTCTGGCGCGCGCGACGAGGGACTACGGTGTCGGGCCCGACGGGTCCGTAGGCGCGTCCCCGCGTCCGCGGTCGCGGCGGCGCGCGAGCGGCGGCTCGCGCGACCCCATCACCAGCGTCAAGACCACGGCGCCGTAGAAGACGAAGTCCCCCACGTGGTCGATCCAGTAGCCCACCTCCGACACGAGACCGTAGCGCCGGGCCCAGTGCCCGTCGAAGTGGTCCGTCAGGAGGAACCACGCCGCGACGAGCAGCATCCAGAGGACCATCCACTTCGGACGCTTCCACCAGCACCACAGCCACACCGCCGGGCACACGAGGAGCCGCGAGGCGGTGATCAGGTTGAGGGTGAGCCAGGTCACGGGCGAGCCGTCCGCACCCGAGGGAGCCTACGCGGGCGCGCGTCCGCGCGTCAGCGCGCGGCGTCGAGCCGAACGCCCGTGGCGCCCGCTTCGACGGTGGTCTCGGGGATCGACTTGCCGAGCGAGGTCTCGATGCGGTACGAGCCCGGAGGCAGGCCGCGCAGGCGCCATGTGCCGTCCGCGCCGACCTGCGCCATCGCGTTCCACGCGGGGTTCTTCGCCCACACCCACGCCTGAGCTGGCGTCTTCCCGTCCGCGGCGCGCAGCGTGCCGTCGATCGACAGACCCGTCGTCAGTTCGAGCGTCACGTCGGCTCCGGCCGCGACGGGCGTCTTCAGCGCGTACCGGTCGTCGTCGCGACCGCGCGCGGTGAGGGTGAACGGGACGCCCTCCCATACCTCGAGGGAGAATCGGCCGTCCGCGGCGACCTCGACCGACGCGTTCCGGGCGGCGGAGGCGTCGGCCTCCGCCGGTTGCGCGCTCACGACGAACTTCGCGACGTTCTCGCCGACGAGCCGTCCGCGGATCGTCGCCTTGCGCGGCAGGACGAGCCGGATGCCCGTCGAGGGGGCGTCGGTCTTGACCGGCGGCGAGGCCGGGGACGACGCGTTCGCGTCCATCGCGGTGAGGGTGACCGGGCCCGGCTCGAGCCCGCCGACGGTGAACCGTCCCTGCGAGTCGGTCTGCTGGCTGTACGCCTGCCTCGACCGACTCCCGACCGCCATGACGTGGCGCCCGGCAACCGCGCGACCCTCGGCGTCGACGACGACGCCGGAGACCGAGGCGCCCGCCTCGAGCCGCAGCACGACGTCCTCCGTCCCCGCGCGCACGTCCTCCATCCTCGCCGGCCGCAGCATCTGCCCCGCGGGGTCCCACATGTTCGTCTCGAGGTCGACGACGGCGTCCACGGGGAGCCCTTCGACCTTGAAGGCGCCTCCCGCCCCGACCTGGCCCCAGGCGTTCCCGCCGTCCCACGACGCCTGGACGCCTCCCTGTGACAGGGGCTCCCCGTCCGGCCTCCCGCGGGATTCGTCCCGCCGGCACCGATCACGGTGAAGGCTGGCGTGACCGACGTCGTCATGACCTGCGCCTCCGGGGTCGCCATCAAGGGCCGGGTGCTGGGCCCTGACGGGGAGCCCCTGTCACAGGGAGGCGTCCAGGCGTTCCCGCCGTCCCACGACGCCTG
>DATLLK010000290.1:0-8553 GCA_035537895.1 Planctomycetota bacterium | reverse complement strand
TCGTCGAGGACGAGCGCGTCGAGGCGCATCGCCTGCGCGGCGGCGAGGGCCTCTGCCGCCGTGTCGACGATGGGCTGGCCGCGGCGGTTGAGGCTCGTGTTGAGGACGGCCGCATGGCCGAGCGGCGCGAGCGCACCGAGCACCGCGTCGAGGAACGGCTCCTGCGACGGCGTGACGGTCTGCACCCGCGCGGTCCCGTCCGCGTGGATCGCGCCGGCCAGCGGACCCGTCGAGGCCCCCGGGCGCGCCGCGAGCGTCAGGATCATCCACGGGCTCGGCAACGACGGGTCGAACCAGCGCGCGACGTCGCCCTCCCGCAGCACGGGGGCCACGGGACGCCAGCGCTCGCGGCCCTTGTGGTCGTTCAGGCGGTCGCGCACGGCGGGATCGTCGGCGCGGGCGAGGACGCTGCGACCGCCGAGAGCGCGCGGTCCGAACTCGCCCGCCCCGCGCGCGACGCCGACGAGGCGCCCGTCCGCGACGCGACGCGCGACCTCCTGGGCGAGCGTCGGCGGCGCGAGACGGCGTCCACCGGCGGCAGCCGCCGCGGCCTCGTCCGCGCCGATCGCGCGCCCGAGGCGCAGCGTCGTCAAGGGCTCGACGGGTCGGCCCGCGGCCTCGCGGTGGACGACGGCGGCGGCGCCGAGCGCCGCGCCCGCGTCGCCGGCGACGGGGAACGGGAGCACGGGGACGTCGAGCTCGCGGGCGAGGCGCCCGTTGAGAGCGCAGTTGAGGAAGAGGCCGCCCGCGAGCCCGAGCGCGCTCGCGCCGGTCCGCGCGAGCGTGCGCCGGGCGGCCGAGAGCGCGAACGCCTCCACGGCGTCCTGGATGCCGCGGGCCGCGTCGGCGTCGCCCGGGCGCAGGTCCGCCTCGGGCGGACGCGGCGGGCCCAGGGCGGCGAGGAACGCGTCGCCCCAGAGGCGCGCCTCGCCCCACGGGAACCCGAACCGGTCGAGGGCCACGCGCAGGAGGCCGCGCTCGACCGGGGCGAGGAGCCCGCGCGCGAAGGCGGCGCCGGGTGACGCGGGGTCGCCGTACGCCGCGAGCCCCATCGTCTTCCCCTCGTCGGCCTCGGGCGTGAAGCCGAGCCAGGCGGTCACGGCCGCGTACGCCTTGCCGGGACTGTGCGGGTACGACGCGGAGTCCAGTCGCCGGGGTCGGCCGGCGTCGACCGTCCACGTGGCGGCCGTCGTCCACTCGCCCATGCCGTCCGCCGTCAGGACGGCGCCGCGGCCGCCGGGCAGCACGAGCGCGGCGCTCGCCGCATGGGCGAGGTGGTGGGGGACGCGCCGGACCGGCGCGAGCAGCCCGCACTCCCGCGCGCGGGCCTCGACCGACGCCATCGCGCGCAGGTAGCCCGCGCGGCTCGGGAGGCGCGTGTCGGGCGGCTCGCGCAGGTAGGCGAGGCTGCGCGGGAGGCGCGCGAGGACGTGGAGCGCCTTCTTCGCGCGCGCCATCCCGCGGCTCCACGGGAACGCGACGGCGTCGACCTCGGCCGCCTTCACTCCGGCGGCACGGAGCGCCGCCTCGATCGCGAGGCGGGGGAACGCCGCGCTGTGTCGCACGCGGTCGAACCGCTCCTCGGAGGCCGCGAACGCGACCCGGCCGTCCACGAGGAGCACGGCGGCGGCGTCGTGCCCGAAGGCGTTCAGGCCGAGGACGATCAGGGCGTGGCTCCGGACGTGCGCGCCCGCCCCGTTGCCGGGCGCGGGGCCGGGCGGGTACTGTACCGGCGCAGGCGTCACGAAGGAGCGCGAACCGACGCGATGGACGGTCCGACGACCCCGGCCCTGCGCGTGTGCGTCCCGACGCACCTCGAGATGGTCCGACCCGTGCGGCGGATCCTCGAGAGCCTGCTCGCGAGCGAGGGCTGGAGCGAGGACGACGTCGCCGACGTCGGCCTCGTCGCGACGGAGATCCTCCAGAACGCCGTCGAGCACGGGTCGAGGAACGACGGGCACGAGGCCGTGGAGGTGCGCTGCGAGATCTTCGGCCGGGAGGTCGTGATCGAGGTGTCCGACCCGGGCACGGGGAAGGGGGTCGACTCCCTCCTCCTCCAGGACCCGGAGCGCCCGCCGCCCGAGGATTCCTCCCGCGGACGGGGCCTGTACCTCGTCCAGCGGATCGCGCGCCGGATGGACCGGCTGCGCGCGCCGCACGGAGGCTCCCTACTCCGCGTGCGCATGGCTCCCGAGGGCGGCGCGTGACGCCGAGCACCTTCCTCACGGGGGACCCGCAGCGCGATCAGCGCAACGTGGACGTCCTGCTGGGGGCCGTCCGGGAGCTCTGCGCCGGGACGGACCTCGACGCGATCATCCGCCGCACCGTCGACGGCGCGGTCGAGGTGACGGGGGCCCAGCGCGGGGCCCTGCTCCTCCCCGACGAGCGCGGCGTGCTCGTCGTCCGCCAGGCGCGCGGCCGGGACCGCAAGGACCTGCCCTCCGACGTCCGCTACAGCCGCGGCGTCGTCGGCAAGGTCTGGACCAGCGGCCTGCCGCACCTGACGGCGGACTTCGACGCCCCGCAGGGCGGCGGACTCGGCCAGTCCGTGCTCGACCTCCGCCTCCTGTCCATCCTCGCGGTCCCGCTCGTGGTGCGCGACCGTCCCATCGGCGTCCTCTACGTGGACAGCACCGCGACGACGAAGGAGTTCACGCAGGGCGAGCAGGCCGTCTTCACGGCGCTCGCCGGCATGGCCAGCGTCGCGCTCGAGCGCGCGCGGCTGGCCGCCGAGGAGGCGCGCAAGCGGCTGCTCGAGATCTCGATGGACCTCGAGCGGGCGAAGCGCGCCGCGGAGGACGCCGAGCGCGCGCGGCTGCAGCAGGCCGTGGACGCCGCGCGCGACGTCCAGCAGTCGCTCGCGCCCCGGAACCTGTCCGTGCCCGCGGGCTTCGAGGTCGCCAACGTGGACATCCCGCTCGAGGAGACGAGCGGCGACTACCACGACTTCCTGCCCCTCGCGGACGGCGCGTTCGCCCTCGTCGTCGGGGACGTCTCCTACCACGGCCTCGGCTCGGCGCTGCACATGGTGACCGCGCGCGCGGTCCTGCGCACGTGCCTGCGGGCGTCGTCCGACCTCGGCGCGGCGATGGCCGCCCTGAACGACTTCCTCTGCACCGACATGGCGCGCGACGAGTACATGAGCCTCTTCGTCGCGGTGGTCCACCCCGCGACGCGCACGCTGCGCTGGGCGAGCGCCGGGCACAACGCGCCGCTGCTCTGGAGCGCGGGCCGGCCGTGCCGGGAGCTCGAGCGGACGGGCCCGGTGCTGGGCGTCGTCGAGCACGCGGCGTACGGGGTCGGAGGCCCCGAGGTCCTCGCGACCGGGGACGCCCTCTTCCTGTTCACGGACGGGCTTTCCGAGGCGCAGGACCCGGCGGGAGAGCACTGGGGCGACGACAGGCTCCTCGCCTGCGTCGAGGCGCGCGCGGCCGCCCTCCCCGGGGCGGAGGACCTCCTCGGAGGAGTCCTCGCCGACCACCGGGCGTTCGTCGGGGGGGCGGTGCGGCGCGACGACGTCACCGTGGTCGTCCTGCGCGCGCGCGGCCCCTTCGAGGACGCGGCAGCGGCCGCGCCGCCCCTCGCGGCGGCGGTTCCGGCGGGTCGCGCTTGACGCCGCTCCCCCTGCGCGCACCATCGGGGTCAGGCCCCGGAGCCCCTCGATGAATCGCCGGTTCGCGCCTGCCCTCCTCGCCTCGTGCGTGGTCCTCTTCGGATGCCTCGTCGGGTGCGACGAGAAGGGCACGGGGAAGAAGGTCGACCCGCCGTTCCAGCCCGACGCCTGCGACGTGCTCCTGATGCTCTCCGGCAGCGAGGGCGGGCTCCTGAAGCCCTGCGGCTGCTCGACGCCGCAGCGCGGCGGCCTCGAGCGGCGCGCGGCGCTGTTCGACCGCGCGCGCGCGAAGGCGAAGGTCGCGGGAGCGATCTCCGTGGGGGAAGCGCTCGGTCCGGGACTGCCCGACCAGAACGGGTACAAGGCGGACCTCCTTCGGGAGACCTTCGCGGTGACCGGGTACTCGGGGCAGCTCCTCTCCGGCAACGACCTGTCCCCGTTCCTGACGGCGCTCTCCCAGCCGAGGGACGCGCCGGAGACCACGCCGCGCCCGCCGCTCAACGTGAAGATCCGGGCGACCGGCCCGCTCGCGGCCTCGGCGACCGCGGACCCGATCCTGCGCCTAACGCTCGGCGACCTGCCCGTGCGCGCCGTGTCCGTCGTGGACGCGACGCTCCAGGCGCTGCTCGTCGAGCACTGGGGCGTCGCCGACATGGTGATCGCGCCCGAGGCCGCGCTGCGCGCGCTCCCGAAGGAGCCGGGGCTGCTCGTCGTCGCGGCGCACGTGATGCGCGAGGACCTCGCGCTCGTCTCGGCGGCGGCGGCCGCGGCGGCGGACCTCGCCGTCGTCGTGGACGTGCCTGGCGAGGTCGCGAGCGACCTGCCGGTGCGCGACCGATCCTTCGAACGGCCGCTCCTCGTCAAGTTCGACAGGCTCGGCAAGGAAGTCGGCCTCCTTCGGCTTGTGAAGGGGGAGAAGGGGTGGCGCGCCGCCTACGACGCGGTGAGACTCGACCCGCCGTTCGAGGAAGGCGAGTCGGCGTCGCGCGACGCGGTCTCGGCGCTCTTCGCCGACTACCGCCGCCGCGTTCGCGAGAGCGGGCTGCTCGCGAGCTACCCGACGTTCAAGGACGACGGGCCGACCTTCGTCGGCGCCGCCGCCTGCCAGCCTTGCCATCCCGCGATCCACGCGTCGTGGGAGCAGACGCCCCACGCTCACGCGCTCGACACGCTCGTCGCGAAGGACTACGCCTGGGACCCGGAGTGCGTGCGCTGCCACACGGTGGGCTGGCGCAAGGACGTGAACGACTGGTCGCGCACCGCGTCGTCGTTCAAGACGCCGGACGCCTCTCCGGCGCTCGCCGGCGTGCAGTGCGAGCACTGCCACGGAGCGGGGTCCGCGCACGTGAAGGAGCCCGAGCGGAAGGACCTGTTCGGCAGGTACGGGGACGCGGGCAGGATGTGGAGGTCGCCGGGAGAAGCGGGATGCCGCGTCTGCCACGACCCGGACAACAGCACGGAGTTCAACAAGTCGAGCTACGAGAAGCGCTACCTGCCCAAGGTGGACCACCGCGACGTGCCGCCCGAGCTGCGGGTCGCGACGAAGCCGAAGTGACGTCGAGGTGCGGCGGCCGGCGGTCCGGCGCCGCCCGGGGCTCTCGCGGCCGGCGGTAGCGGGGCCGGCCCCGGAGGTACAGTGGCGCGGATGGACCGCACCGACCGGCTCCGCGTCGCCTGGGTGGCCGCCCTCGCGGTCGCCGTGATGGCCGGCGTCGTCGCTTCGGCGCTCCACGTCCGCGCCGGGGGGCGTGGCGGGGATGGACGGGGCGAGGTCGCGCTCGGGGGCGGATCCGAGTCTCCCGCGACCCCGCGTCGGCGACGGGCCGAGGCCCCGCTGCCCGCGGAGTGCGAGCCCCGCGACGGCCTGGTGCCCGAGGCCGAGCTGGTCCTCCCCGAGGGACGGCTCGACTTCGGCGCGCTGCGCCAGGGCGTCGTCGTCGAGCGCGACGTCGTCGTCCGCAACAACGGCACCGGGATCCTGTGCATCCTCGACGTCGCGACCGGCTGCGGCTGCGTCAAGGCGGAGTGGGTCGGGGTGGCCCGCGTCGCGCCGGGCGGCACCGGGACCTTGAAGGTGCGCATCGACACCGCCGGGCGCGCGGGCATCGAGGACAAGCCGGTCACGCTCTACCTGAACGACCCCGCGCATCCCACGCTGGCGTTCAAGGTCCATCTCGAGGTCCGTCTCGGCCTGATCGTCGCGTCGGGCGGGGGCCACACCGTCACGTTCGGCATCCGGCCCGTCGGAAAGGCCGCGACGGCCCCGGTCCGCCTGCGCTGCCCGAAGGACGAGCCGCCGTGGGAGGTCCTCGGCGTCGAGTCGGCGGGAGGCGACGGCACGCCGACCGCGTTCACGTGGAAGCTCGATCCGGCGGTGGCGGAGTCCGACGCGTTCCGCGAGGTCGACCTCGTGGTGACGCGCGCTCCGTCGGATCGCCTCGGAGCCGCGAACGAGCGGATCCGCATCCGGACGTCGCACCCCGAGCGGCCCGAGATCCTCCTCGACACCCAGATCCTCGTCGTCCAGAAGTACTACACGCAGCCGAAGGACGTGAGGCTGCTGCGCGTGCGACGCGACGGGGTCAACACCCGCACCGTCTTCGTGTTCCCCGGCGAGGCCGGCACGCCGTTCCGCGTGACCGGCGCGCGCGTCGAGGGAGCGGGCTTCGTCGCGGCCGAGCCCCGTCAGGTGCCGGAGGGCTGGGCCGTCGACGTGCGCTACGACGGCGTGGCGCGCGGAGCGGGCCGCATCAAGGCCACCCTCGTCGTCGGCGTCGAGGACTCGGAGCTGCCCGAGGTTCGCGTTCCCCTCGAAGCCGAGGTCATCGGGTCGTAGGTTCGCGGCGCGAGGAGGTTCGACCGGCATGTGCGGCATCGTCGGCTACGCCGGAGACTCGGAGGCGCTGCCCGTCCTCGTGGAGGGCATCCGCCTGCTGTCCTACCGCGGGTACGACTCGGCGGGCGTCGCCGTGGCGCGCAACGGGACGATCGCCGTCGCCCGGGAGAAGGGCCGGATCGAGGACCTCGCGCCGACCTGGGACCGGCACGCGCTCGCCGGTTCGACGGGGGTCGGGCACACGCGATGGGCGACGCACGGGCGGCCCAGCAGGACCAACGCTCACCCGCAGACCGACGCGACCGGCGCGGTGGTCGTCGTGCACAACGGCGTCGTCGAGAACGACATCGCGCTGCGCGAGGAGCTCGAGGCGGCGGGCGTGCGCTTCACCTCGGAGACCGACACCGAGGTCTGCGCCAACCTCTTCGCGCGCGCCTTCCGCGGCGACCCGGTCGCCGCCGCGCGCGAGGTCCTCCTGCGGTGCCGAGGGCGCTTCGCGCTCGCGTTCCTCCACCGCGCGCTGCCGGGCACGATCGTCGCCCTGCGGCGCGGATCGCCCCTCGTCGTGGGACTCGGGCGGGGGGAGACCCTCGTCGCCTCCGACGTGCGCGCGCTCGCCGGTCGCGCCGACCGCGTGCTCGACCTCCACGACGAGGAGGTCGCGGTCGTGACGCGCGAGGGCGCCGTGATCCACGGGCCCGACGGCCGGCCGGTCGCGCGCGAGGCGGAGCCGCTGCGCTACGACGAGGCGACGCTCGGCAAGGGGCCGTGGCCGCACTGGATGCTGAAGGAGATCCACGAGCAGCCCGATCGGCTGCGCGACCTGGTCGCGGCGCGCGTCGACGACGTCCACGGGCTCGTCCGCCTCGACGAGCTCGGCGTGTCCGACGCCGACCTCGCGCGGATCGAGCGCGTCGACTTCGTGGCGTGCGGCACCGCCGGGTTCGCGGCGCTCTACGGCGCGCGGGCCGTCGAGGCCTTCGCGGGCGTGCCCGCGCGGGCGGTGCCCGCGAGCGAGTACGAGCCCACGCCCGACGTGGTGTCGCGGCGCGTCCTCGTCGTCGCCGTGAGCCAGTCCGGCGAGACGGCGGACACCCACGCGGCGGCGGAGGCCGCGGTACGCGCGGGCGCCCGCACGGTGGGGGTGCTGAACGCACGGTCGAGCCGCATCGCGCGGAGCGTCGAGGGCTTCGTGGACATCCACGCGGGCCCCGAGGTCGGGGTCGCGTCCACGAAGGCCTACACGGGGATGCTCCTCTCGCTGCTGCTGCTCGCCCTGCGGATCGCGCACGCGCGGGGCCGCGGGGGCGACGACCTCCGCCGGCTCCTGCCTGCGTTGCGCGCCCTGCCCGACGCGATGGAGCGGCTGCTGAAGGAGGCGGACCCGGTGCGCGACGTCGCGCGGGAGGTCCACCGCGCGCAGCACATGATCTACCTCGGGCGCGGCCCCGACCACGCCACGGCGCTCGAGGGCGCGCTCAAGATGAAGGAGATCTCCTACATCCACGCGGAGGGTTTCGCGGCGGGGGAGATGAAGCACGGGCCGATCGCGCTCGTCTCGTGGGACGTGCCGACGGTGGCGATCCTCGGGTACGGCGACCATCGCCTGCGCATGCTCGCGAGCGTGCGGGAGGTGCGTGCGCGGGACGGCGTCGTCGTCGCGCTCGCCGCCGAGGGCGACGCCGACGCACGCAAGGTCGCCGACGTCGTCGTGCCGGTCCCCGTGACCGACCCGTGGCTGGCGCCGCTGCTCCACGTCGTGCCCCTCCAGATGCTCGCGTACGAGGTCGCCAAGCGGCGCGGCTGCGACATCGACCAGCCGCGGAATCTCGCGAAGTCCGTGACGGTCCAGTGACCGGAAACCCCCAACCTCTGGCGCCCATGCATCGCTCTCACCCGGTCCCGGGCTGGTTCCTGCTCGCCGCCGCGGTCCTGACCGCCTCCGGCTGCTCTCCGACGCGTCGGCGCGCGGACGCGACGCAAATGGCCTCGGCGCTCCTCGTCGAGCGCTTCGAGCTGGGCGACACGTCGGTCGGCCGCCCCGCGGCCGCCGTCGCCCTGGCCGCGGGCCCCGCCTCGCGTCCCGGAGCGGACACGACGCCTC
>DATLLK010000289.1:0-4903 GCA_035537895.1 Planctomycetota bacterium | reverse complement strand
CTGTCGGACGTCAGCGCCCGCCTCCGCCCCCGGGCGCTGACGTCCGACAGAGTGCATGGGGATGCTCGGTTGGCTCGATGAACCGAGTAGGTCGGTGGGAAGCGCGCCACGATGGGAAAGTGTCTTGCCGTCTTGGCTCTTGCAGGTAGCGCAGGAGTTCGCGCTGCGTCCCTCGTAGCCGCGAGGCTCCGCCAATCCGATGTTCGTGATCGGCCCCGCTCGGTGTAGAAACGCCGTCGATGTCGACTGCGTTCGCGCGAGGCCTTCGGCTCGGTCTCTCCCGCTCGCACGCGAGGACGTTGGCGCGGCTCGGCACGCCCGCGCGCATCCAGGACTTCGTCACCGGGATCCCGGTTAACTTCGAGCCGGAGGGCGACACCTGCTACTCGGTCGCCGAGGCACTCCGTCGCCGCCGCGCGCACTGCATCGAAGCCGCCTTCGTCGCCGCGTGCGCGCTGTGGATGGCCGGCGAGCGCCCTCTGCTCCTGGACTTCCAGGCGATCGGCGACGACGACCACGTCGCGGCGCTCTTTCGCCGCGGCTCGTGCTGGGGCGCGATCTCGAAGTCGAACCACGTGGGGATCCGCTGGCGCGACCCGGTCTACCGGACGGTGCGCGAGCTCGGGATGTCGTACTTCCACGAGTACACGCGTCGCGGCAAGAAGAGGCTCCGCCGCGTCTCGCGTCCCTACGATCTCCGTCGCCACGACCCGGGAGTGTGGGTGACCGGCCGCGATCCCTGCTGGGACGTCGCCGAGGCCCTCGACGCGTCGCCGCACCTCGAGCTCGTGAGCCCCGCCCAAGCGCGGCGCCTACGGCGTCGCGACGCGCTCGAGCGCGTGTCCGACGAGATCGTCCAGATGCGCGCGCCTCGCGCGTGAGCCCGGGGGTCGAGCGTGTACGGGCCCGGTCGCTCTGGGGCCCGATTCCGAAACCTGTTGAACCGACTTGTGCCTGCCGGGACCTTTGCCTTCTTCGGAATCCTCGGAGGCCGGCGCCCGGCCTCCGATGCCGGCGGACACAGCCGTTCTCTTCCGAGCAGGACGGGCGCGACGGGGAATCCCCCCGGAAAACGCTACGAGGTCCACACCGAGTGGGTTTGGCGGAGAGGGCGGGATTCGAACCCGCGATACGGTGTTACCCGTATGCCGGCTTAGCAATCGGACGAGCATCCTGGCCACATGTCCGCGTGTTCACGGGGTTTGGGGCGATCCGTCGCCGTTCGGGACCTCCTACCTCATGCGGCACGAAGCGCAATAGGGGCGGAAGCGGTCATCGGAATCCTCGCTTGCTGACGTGGTTGCTGACGCGGACGCAGAGCGCACCACGCCGCAGGCCCCATCGGGGAAGGCCCGACTCTCCCACCGGCAGCCCCAGCGCACGCAGCGGGGACGCCAGTTGACCCGGGTCCCGACGTCTCTACCCCCGGGCGCTGACCCTCGCGCCCGGCTACGCTGGCCGCCGGCCCCGGGGATCGGTCCATGGCGTTCGCGCGCGTCGTCGGCGTCGGCCTCTTGCTCGTACCGCTCGGGCTGGCGCCGGGGGTGCGGGGGCGAGCGGCGCACGCGGGCGACCGGGCCGGCTTGCCGCCGGCGGCCGAGTTCCCGAAATTGCTCGTGGGGCGCGTCGTGGACGAGCAGCGGCGGCCCATCGCGGGCGCAACGATCACGCTGGGACGCGCGCGCGAGCCGCTCGTCGGCGGACCCGGCGACGCCGTGACGGGGCCGGACGGCGGCTTCCGCGTTCCGTTCCCGCCGGGGAGCGAGGAGAAGAACTTCGTGGTCCGCGCGTCTCGGGCCGGTCCGCCGGCCGAGCTCGCGATGGCGATCATTTACACGGGACGAGGCGTCCCCATCGAGTTCCTCGGCACGATCGTGCTGAGCCCGAGCGTGACGCGCGACGTCGTGGTGTCGGGCGAAGGCGCGGAGGGAGCCGAGGTCGAGGCCTTCCGCGGATATCCCACATTCGGGCACGTGCTCGCGCGCGCGACGGCGGGACCCGACGGCGCGGCGCGCCTCGTCGACCTGCCTGCGGGCCAGGTCCACGTGCGGGTCCGCGGCCGCACGGGCGCCGTCGCGGAGGACTGGATGTGGCTCGTGTCGGGCGCGCCCGCGGCTCCGCGGCGGCTCGCGCTCGCCCCCGCGGTCCCCAAGCCCGAGACGCCCGCCGAAGCCGCGGCGCCGCCGCACACGTCGCGTTGCGCCGCGAAGGCCGGCACCGCCCCCGTACCCCCGGACGGCACGGTCCTGCGGCTCGAACGGCTGCTGCCGGGCGGCGCCGACCCCGTCGCCACGAAGGCGTACGTCGCGGGCGGGGAGGTCGTCGTCGAGGGCGTGCGCGACGACCTCCGCGCGTGGGGCGTGGCGCCGGACGGCGCGCGCGCGAAGCTGGTCGACTCGCCTTACGGCGGAGGGGGCCTCCCGACCACGTTCGAGGCGGCGCGCCGACTCGATCTCATGGTCGTGGACGAGAGCGGCGTACCGGTGACGGGCGCGCTGCTCACGGCGACGAGCGGTCCCTCGGGGTGGCTCGTGCGCCACGCCGTCACCGACGCGCGCGGCGGCGCGTCGTTCGAGGGCTTGATGGGCGCCGACGCGGATGTTCGGATGGCGGAGGGCGCGGACGCCTTCCGCGGGATCGCGCATGCGCTGTTCCGCGGTCCGACCACGGAGATGAGAGTCACTGTCCCGGCCGCGGAGGCCTACCTGGTGCGCGTGCTCATCGACGGCAAGCCCGGCCTGCCCTCGCTGTACGACTTGCGCGCGCACGGGCAGGACGTGGTCCCGACGCGCGAGGACGCTGCGACGGGCGAGATCCGCTTCCGGGCCCGACCTGCGCGGCGCGGAGCGCCGATCCACCTCCAGATGGAGGCACTCGGCTGCTACCCCGTCGAGGGCGACGTCGAGGGCGGCCGCGTGTACGGGGGGGCCGATCTCCAGTTCCCCGCGGCCTACCGCATGGGGAAGCCCGGCGAGCCGGCGACGTTCTCGTTCCGCCGCGGCGGCGTGCTACGCGTGCGCGCGCGCGGCGCGTTTCCGGCGCGGTCGAACGTCAAGCTCGAACGCGAGGTGGGCGGCCGCTGGGAGGGGGCCTACGCCCCCGGGCACGTCGTGGGCTACGGCTACATGGAGTTCCACCGGGCGCCCGTCTTCCACGTCACGCTCGACGCGGGCCGCTGGCGCGTGCGCGAGACGCAGACGGGCGCGACCACGGAGCCGGTCGACGTGCCCGCGGCCGGTCTCGTGACGGAGCGCGATCTGAGGGCGCCCTGAACTCGCTGAGCGTCTCGCGCCGTCGGATCCAGGCCATGTAAGGCTCCTCTGCTGACGTGGATCTGCTGACGTGGGCCCTTGAGAGCCCTTGTAGCGAGGGGAGCGGACAGCCCGGGAAGCGCCGTAAGACGGCGGCACATCGGGGTATATGGCGGAGAGGGCGGGATTCGAACCCGCGATACGGTTTTACCCGTATGCCGGCTTAGCAAGCCGGATTCGGTGGCAGGCTCGGGCGGGCCGTGGACCCGCCGAAGGGCCTCGGACGTCTTGACGTCTAGACGTTTCGTGGCACAATCCCCGCATGTCTGCCACGAAGCGCGCCACCGTGTACCTGGACTCCCGGCTCCATCGGGCCCTGCGGCTCAAGTCCGCCGAGACCGACCAGACCATCTCGGACCTCGTCAACAACGCGGTCCGCGTGGCCCTCGCGGAGGATGCGGACGACCTGGAGGCGATCAAGTCTCGGAAGAACGAGTCGCGCCGGCCCTTCGAGGCCTTCGTCGCCGACCTCAAGCGTCGTGGCCGCCTATAGGGTTCTCATCACGCGCTCGGCCGAGAAGGAGATCGAGCACCTTCCCGACGGAGTGCGCCGCCTCGTCGTCCGCCGTATCCTCGCGCTGGCGGACGATCCGAGACCTCACGGCTCGCAGAAGCTGTCCGGCGAGGACAAGTACCGGATCCGACAGGGCGACTACCGGGTCGTCTACACGATCGAGGACGCGATTGTCACCGTGACGGTCGTCCGCGTCGCGCATCGTTCCGACGTCTATTGAAGCGGCCGTGACCCACGATCGTGGCCCCCGTTTCGCCCCCGCGGAGTCCGACGACCCCGGTCGTCGGCTCCGGCGGCTCGAGGACTGGGCCGGCCGCCACGATCAGTAGGCGACCCAGATTTCGGTCGACGTGCGCGACCGAGTCGTGCATGCCGAGGGGCGCGCGGGAGTTCTCGAAGGCAAGGTCGTCCGCCTCCTCGCGTCGGTCGGGGAGCACCGGCTCAAGTGGGGGATCGTCGCGTGGGTCGTCGGGACGGCAGCGGCGGCGGGGATCGCGGTGCTGGCGCGGTAGCGCCGCCCTGCCAGTCGCAGCACCGCACCCCACGCAGCCCAGACCGGCGTTACACGATCGCGGACGGTGATCTACCGCAGGTCGAGTTCCACCGTCACCTCGCCGGTGCCGTCGACGTCGAGTGTCTTGTTGACGCCCTTCGGGACGCCCTGCGCGAACGTGCTCACGTGGACGCGCCCGGCGCCGAGCCCCGAGAGTCGCGCCTCGCTCCCCCTCGCGAACGTCGTGCGGAAGTAGTTCGGCGCGCCACCGATCTCGCCGAGGCCACCCGCGCTGAACTGGAGGTGCGGGGCCGACATCCCCTCCTTCGTGAGGATCTTCAGCACGACGGTCGTCCCCACGCTCACCGTAGCCGTCCCGAGGTCGTTGCCCCCGTCGCGCAGGTCGACGCCGCGCAGGATCGTCGGCGCGAACGGCGCGCTGTCGATCCAGAGCGTGTAGCGACCGGCTGGGAAGCCCGCGAAGGAGAGCCGCGAGCCCTCGATCCTCGCACCCGCCGCGAACTCCGGCTCGCCTGTGGGCTCTCCGCGGAATAGGAGCACGCGCATCGCGCCGAAGTCCGACCG
>DATLLK010000288.1:0-3859 GCA_035537895.1 Planctomycetota bacterium | reverse complement strand
CATCCGCGACGGCGACGTTTCGCGCGCGCCGGCTTCGACGACGCGCGCGTCGCGACCGACGCGGTGCGGCCCGCGGCGCGCTTGCGCGGCGCCGCCTTGGCGGCGGGGCGCGCCTTCGCGGGCCGCCCCTTCGCGAGCCGCGGCTTCGACGACTGCGTGGGGACGGGCGGCGCCGTGCGCGCGGCGTCCGGCATCGGGAGCGCACGCCCGTGGTCGAGTGCGTCGAAGGCCGACTGCACGCGCGTGGTCCACGCGACGACCTCCTGGGCGGAGTGGGGGAAGAGGCGGTTCGTCCGGCTCGTCGTCGCGATCGCGCGGATCACGGCGAGCTGGTGACGCACCGTCATCCCGGGGACGGCCCCCGAGGGCACGTCGGGCCACGTGCCGGGACGCACCGCCGGCGGCACGTCGGGCGGGAGCGGGTCGCCGTGGCCTGGAGCCATCGCGTCCACGAGCGAGGTGTACGCGATCTGCGCGCGACGACGCCAGTCTTCCTGGTCGGCGCCGCCGTGAAAGCCCGCCGGCTCCATGACATCCGAGATCCACACGATGTAGTCGAGCTGGTCCCGGACCTTTCGGCCTGAGCTCGTCGCCGCCGGAATGTCGGGCCACACGCTGCTCACTCGGTCCTCCTCGCGTTCGCGACCCCGCCACCGTCGGCGCATCTTCCAGGGGGGAGGACCCCAACGCAAGGATGGCGGGTTCGCCGCTGCCCGCGGGGGTCGTCCGGCGGGCAATGCCGGACGCAATCAAAGCAATGGAAGCAGGTTACGTCCGTTTCAGGATCCGAGCGCCCGGGGGATCCCGGCCGACCCCGGCAACCTGCGGTCCCCGGACGCGCCCGGGTACACTACGCCGCCTCGCGTGCCCGGTGGTGCCCCGCGACAGTGTCGGCTGCGGCCCATCGTGCCGGTCCGTGCGTCCTCGCCACGGAGTTCGTCCATGTGTCCCGATGTGCGCGTCCAAGTCCGTCTCGGGTCCATTCGACTCACGTTCGAAGGGGACCAGAGCTTCTACGAGGCTCACGTCGAGTCGTTGCTCGCCGCCGCAGCCGGGCGGCCCGTCGCGACCGGCGCCGCGCCCCGTCCCCCGGCCGTCGCGCCGATCGCCCCCGCGACCTCCGCGGCGCCCGCGCCGGCCGCGGCCAAGGGCCCGGAGCGCTCGGCCTGGACGCCCTCGAGCGGCGACTTCGGGCGCTACATCCGCCGCCTCGGTCCGGAGGCGGGCGAGCCGGACCGGCAGGTGGTCGCGTTCGCCTTCTACCTCTGGAACTACGAGCGTCGCGAGACGTTCGGTCGCGGCGAGATCGCCGCGTGCTTCCAGGCGCTCCACCTCCCGACGCCCGAGCCCCTCGACGCGGTCCTCGACGACCTCACGGACCGCAAGCGATTCCTCGAACGCGTCGGAAGCGACACGTGGCGGCTCTCGAAGAAGGGTGAGAACTACGTGAAGACGCGCCTCCTCACGGCGTGAGACGGCCGGCGCGCGCCGTGTGACGGGGGAGCGGTGTGACGAGGGAGCGGTGTCACGAGGGGATCGGACGCACGACGCGAACGCGCGTCGGGATCCTCTGCGGCTCGCCGCCGGCCCGCGTCCGTGAAGTCGAAGAGACCGGGAGGCGAACCCGCCCCCCTCGAGGCTCTACGCCGCGCCCTTGGCCTTGGCCTTCCTCTTCTTCGCGGCGCGGACCATCACGAGGCCGCCGTTCGGGCCGGGGATGGCGCCGTGGATCCAGAGCATGTTGCGCTCGAGCTCCACGCGCACGACGCGCAGGTTCTGCACGGTGATGCGGGTGTTGCCGTACTGCCCGGCCATCTTCGTGCCCTTGCGCGTGTGCTGCGGCTTGCGGCAGCCGATCGAGCCCGCGTGGCGCCAGAAGTAGTGGGCGCCGTGCGACTCCTTCATCGTGGCGAAGCCGTGCCGACGGACGACGCCGCTGTATCCGCGGCCCTTCATCGTGCCGATCACGTCGACGTAGTCGCCGACGGCGAACACGGAGACGTCGATCGCGTCGCCGACCTTCGCCTCGCCGGACGCCCCGGGCGCCATGCGCACCTCGCGGAGGAAGCGACGCGGCTCGACCTTCGCCTTCTTGAAGTGGCCGAGGACGGGCTTCGTCATCGTCTTCTCGCGGCGGGCGCCGAAGCCGATCTGGACGGCCTCGTACCGGTCGGGGCCCTCGGCCCGCTTCACCTGCGTCACGACGCAGGGGCCGGCTTCGACGAGGGTGCAGGGAACGGCGTCGCCGTTCTCCTCGAACAGCTGGGTCATCCCCAGCTTGGTTCCCATGAGTCCCTTGTGAAGCAGCGTGTACGACATGTGGCGCTCGGCGAGGAGGAAGCAGGGCAAGGTAGGGGTGCTTGACGGGGGGGTCAAGTTCCGCCGCAGCGGCTCCCGGGGGGACGGGCCGCCGCAAGTCCCGGCCTATGGCCCGTTACCGATCGGGCCCGTCGGATCGGCAGGGAAAGGTTGACCCGCCCCGGGCACGCGCGGAACATGCCCTCTTGCCCTACCGTCTACCCCTTCGATGAGACTCCTGCCCTCCGTGCGCCGTGAAGTCTCGCCCTTGGCCCCTCCGATCGAGGCCCTCCTCCGGGGGACGCCCCGGGTCGACGCCCCCGACCATCTGAAGGCGTCCCTCCTCGCGACCTTTGAGCGTCGCGAGTCGGCGCGACCCGCGCCGTGGGCGCCGGGCACGCTGTGGCAGCGGCTCGCCGTCCCGCTCGTGGCGGGAGCGTCGGCGGCCGCGGTGCTGCTCGTCGGCGTGGCGCTGCGGGCGCCCGACGCCGGCGCCGCCGACTGGGTCCAGATGCACCCGACGTCCACCGCCGCGAGCCCGCAGGTGCGGGTCGTGGACGTGGACGATCCGGCCCTCGACGCTCTCGGCAGCGCGGGGACGCTGCTCGCCGCCGCGCCGATCGAGGGACCGTAAGCGCGGCGCGTAGCGCGCGCGCAGAGGAGCGGCGAGGTCCCGACCACCCCATGGCTCGACCGAATCTCACCCTCCTGCTCGGCGTGCTCGCGGGCGCCGGCCTCGGCGCCGGCACGCTCGCGATGTGGCCGCAGGCCCCCGCGGCCGAGGACGGCGCGGCCGCGGGCACCGCCCTGCGAGACGCCATGCTCACGGGCTTCGCCCACGGCGACTGGCGCATCGATGAGCCCATGCGCACGCGGGTGCGCTCCCTCCATCGCGACCCGGGCGACGCGGACGTCGTGCAGATCCTCGTCCCCGAGGCGCCGGCGGCGCGCCACGCGACGCGCCAGGCCGATCTCGTGCGGTTCGTGCTGGGCGACGTGGACCAGTTCCTTCGCTCCTACAGCCTCTCGAGGCCCGTCGCGTGGGCGGATACGCCGCTCGGACGCGCGCGCGTGTTCGAGTGGCGCAAGGACGGGTTCGAAGCGGCTGCCTTCCGCAAGGTCTGGTTCGACGAGGCGAGCGGACGGGTGGTGCGGGTGGAGGAGCGCGCGGCGGACGGGTTCGTCTTCCGGTCGCTCTCCTGGCTGGGCGTGGGCCGCCCCGTCGAGCTGACGCCGATGGCGCCCGAACGGGAGCGCATCCCGCCCAAGATCTGCGAGCGCGACGTGTCCTGCTTCGAGGAGTTCGTCCGCCACGTCCCGTTCCCCGTCTACGAGCCGTCGGCGCTGCCGCCGGGCTTCGTTCGCGTCCAGTACGGCTTCGACGACCGCCCCCCGCGCGGCGACCGCTCGAAGGAGGGGATGCCCATCGCCTGGATCTCGTACGGCGACGGGATGCTGCGCATGAACCTGTTCCTCGCGCCGCCGGCGCAGATGGAGCGGCTCGCCGACCTCGCGAGGAGCACGGACGCGGGCCCCGGCCCCTCGGCGTGCCCGACGACCC
>DATLLK010000287.1:0-2740 GCA_035537895.1 Planctomycetota bacterium | reverse complement strand
CCCATCGGTCGCCCGGCGCGGCGCGCTCCTTCGCCTCCCCGAGGAAGCGTCCGTGCACCTCGGGCTCGGGCGTCTGGGCGAGCGAGGTCACGAGGAGGACGAGCCGACGGCCGTCCGCGGCCGGCGGGAGCGCGACCTCCTCGGCGTCGAAGCCGTAGGGCGCCGGCCCCGCCATGCGGACGTCGGCCCGCGCCCCGAGCACGTCGTGGAGCAGCGCGACGAGCGCGTCCCGCGCACGAGGCTGGAGCGCGTACGACCAGGGGATCACGACGGCGCCGACGCCCTCGAGCCCCGTCACCGCGCCGGCCTTCACCGTGTAGGCGGCGCCGACGTCCACGGGCAGGTCCGCCGCGAGGCGCCGCACGCGCCGCGCCTCGCCGAGGGCGAAGAGCAGGCGGGGCGCGATCACGAAGATCAGGGCCGTGACCGCGTAGAGGTGGATCCACGGCGCCGCGGGGCCGCTCGACGGGGACGGCAGACCGGCCACGGAGGGCACGTCCGTGCCGAGCGCCACCGCGGCGGGGCCCAGCACGGCCCCGAGGAACCTCTGGAGGCCGTCCGCGGAGAGGAACGTGCTCTCCCAGGTCGCCTCGTAGCGAAACCCGAGCCCGCGCACGTACATCCCGACCACCGTCCCGAGCGCCATGCCGAGCGCGCCCATGTGCAGCAGGAGGCGGACGCGTGCGGCGAGGAGCGGCATCACGGCGCGGCGCCAGGAGGCGGCGAACGCGGTCAGGGCCGAGGTCAGCGCCTCGGCCTCGCCGACGCGGCGCCGGCCCGAGCGACTCGTGAAGCGCGCGACGAGGCCGTCGAAGATCCGCCGCGCGGTCCCGGCCCCGCGGCCGCCCCGCGGGGCGGGCCCGGGATCGTCCGTCGGCGTGTCGGGGGCGAGGTGGAGCGGCGAGGGGCGGTCGTCGTTCCCGTGGCCCTTCGCCTCGTACCAGAGGAACACGACGTACATCAGGAGGTTGTAGAGGACGAGGCCGATCAGCCACCACTGGAGGAGCGAGATGCGATGGTGGGGCCCGAGCGCGTTCGAGAAGAGCCCCAGGGCGAGCGCCGCGGCCGCGACCCACGGGGCCGCCCCCGCCCCGAACCGGGTGACGCGCAGGAGCGAGGGGATGCCCGGGACCGCCGCCTCGAGGTGGGGGAGGAGGCGCTCGGCGCGGCCCGCGAGCACCTCGCCCGGCTCGCCGGCCGTCGCCCGCGCCGCGTCCGTCGCCGCACGGCGCACCTCGAGCGGGAGGATCCGACCCTCCGGGTCGTGCGTCTCGATCGCCTTGACGAGCAGGACGGCCTGGGCCCGCGCCTCGCGCATGGGCCCACGGTACCGGCCGGGCTACACTCCCGCACGAATGGCGCGGCACGACCTCGCACCGGGCGCCTGGCGATGAAGGTGGCCGGCGTCCACCGCCGGGCGGTCGCGCCCGCGCCCGACGGCCAAAGCGTCGTCGCGATCGACCAGACGCGCCTGCCGCACGAGGTCGCCTTCGCCCGCCTCGTGACGCTCGAGGACGCCGCCGACGCGATCCGGCGCATGGTCGTCCGCGGCGCGCCGCTGATCGGCGCGACGGCCGCCTACGGCGTGTGGCTCGCGATGCGGGAAGACCCCTCGGACGCCGGGCTCGCGCGCGCGGTCGAGGTCCTGCGGGCGACGCGCCCGACGGCCGTGAACCTCCGGTGGGCCCTCGAGGCGATGCGGACCGACCTCTCGCGCGTCGCCCCCGCCGCGCGGGCGGCCGCCGCCCGCGACCGCGCCGACGCCGTCGCCGACGAGGACGTCGCCGTGAACACGGCCATCGGGCGTCACGGGCGGCCCCTGATCGAGCGGGCCTTCGAGGCGAAGGGACGGCGGGACCCCGTGAACGTGCTCACGCACTGCAACGCGGGGTGGCTCGCGACGGTCGACGTGGGGACGGCCCTCGCGCCCGTCTACGCCGCCTTCGACGCGGGTGTCCCGGTCCACGTCTGGGTGGACGAGACGCGTCCGCGCGGCCAGGGCGCCCGGCTGACGGCGTGGGAGTTGCGCGAGCACGGCGTGCCGTTGACCGTCGTGGCCGACAACGCGGGGGGCCACCTCATGCAGCACGGGCAGGTCGACCTCTGCATCGTGGGCACGGACAGGACGACCGCGAGCGGCGACGTCGCGAACAAGATCGGCACGTACCTGAAGGCGCTGGCCGCAAAGGACAGTGGCGTGCCGTTCCACGTCGCGCTGCCGTCCTCGACGGTCGACTGGACGATCGAGGACGGGCTGCGCGACGTGCCGATCGAGGAGCGCGACCCGCGCGAGGTGACGCACGTCGAGGGACGCGCCGCCGACGGCCGCCTCGTCGAGGTCGAGCTGACCCCCGCGGGCGTCGCCGCGGCGAACCCCGGGTTCGACGTGACGCCGGCCCGCCTCGTCACCTCGCTGATCACGGAACGCGGCGTGTGCCCCGCGACGCGGGAAGGGCTCCGGTCCCTGTTCCCCGAGCGCCGTCC
Organism: Planctomycetota bacterium; assembly: GCA_035537895.1. Taxonomy (GTDB): domain Bacteria; phylum Planctomycetota; class PLA2; order PLA2; family JAEUHO01; genus DATLLK01. The sequence continues at coordinate 256 of DATLLK010000287.1, read as the reverse complement.
CGCGGGAGCGCGCCCGTGAAGCACGCCGACGTGCGCCAGGAGATCGTCGCGACGTGCCGGCGCATGAACGCGTCGGGGATCAACCGCGGCACGTCGGGCAACGTGTCCGCGCGGGTCGACGGCGTGACGAGGAACCCGCCGTCGACCCGCGCGGACACGTTGCCCGACGTGCCGCGGTTGATCCCCGACGCGTTCATGCGCCGGCACGTCGCAACGATCTCCCGGCGCACCTCGGCGTGCTTCACGGGCGCGCTCC
>DATLLK010000286.1:0-2565 GCA_035537895.1 Planctomycetota bacterium | reverse complement strand
GTCCCGCCCTCCCTGCCGCCTCCCTCGCCCGCTGCGCCCTCTCCGGGGGCCGTTCCCGTTCCCGGTCCCCGGTAGGGGGAGGCCAGGCAACGCGTGTCCCGGAACCAGCGGTCCGTCCAGCGCGAGGGGTCGGCCCGCGGCACGGCGCTCCACTCCGGCGCGGAGGTGGACGTTCGCGTCCGCCCGGCCCCGCCGGGCTCGGGCGTCGTGTTCGTACGCACCGACCTGCCGGGCTCGCCGCGCATCCCCGCCGACGTGGGGCACCTGTCGACGCGCGAGCGGCGGACCGCGCTGGTCGGCGACCGCGGCGCCGAGGTCAACACGGTCGAGCACTTCCTCGCGTGCTGCCACGCGCTGCAGTTCGACAACCTGACCGTCGAGGTGTCGGCGGCCGAGCTCCCGGGCCTCGACGGCTCGGGCAAGTCGTGGGCCGACCTCCTCGACGGGCTCGGCGTCGCGGAGCAGGCGGCGCCGCGGCGCGAGATCGTCCTCGACGAGCCCGTGGCCGTGTCCGCCGGCCCCGACGTGACGCTCGCGGCCTTCCCGTGGGACGGCGGGCTGAAGGTCTCCTACACGCTCGACTACGCCCACCCCTTCCTCGGCGTGCAGCACGTGACGTTTCCCGTCGAGCCCGACGTCTTCCGCCGCGAGATCGCGCCCGCGCGCACGTTCGTGCTCGAGAGCGAGGCCGAGGCGCTCCGGCGCGCGGGCCTCGGCCAGGGCGCGACCCTCGAGAACACGCTCGTGGTGGGGGAGGCCGGCGTCGTCGGCAACACGCCCCGCTGGCCCGACGAGTTCGCGCGCCACAAGGTGCTCGACCTGCTCGGCGACCTCTTCCTCGTGGGCGCCGACCTGAAGGCGCACGTGCAGGCGCACCGGACGGGCCACGCCGCGAACCTCCGGCTCGCCTCGCGGCTCGACGACTGGGCGCGCGTGCGCTCCCACGAACCGCTCGCCAAGCGCGCCACCGGCTTCGACCACCAGCAGATCCGCCGCATCCTCCCGCACCGCTACCCGATGCTCCTCGTGGACCGCGTGATCGAGATCGAGGGCTTCCAGCGGGCCGTGGGCATCAAGAACGTCACGGCGAACGAGCCCTTCTTCGCGGGCCACTACCCCGAGCAGCCGATCATGCCCGGTGTGCTGCTCGTCGAGGCGATGGCGCAGCTCGGCGGGATCCTGCTGCTCCGCAAGCTCGAGCTGACCGGGCGCGTCCCGATCCTGCTCTCGATCGACCGCATCAAGTTCCGTCGCGCGGTCGTCCCCGGCGACCAGGTCCGCCTCGAGGCGGAGACGCTTCGCCTCGCCTCGGGCCGCGGCCGCGTACAGTGCCGCGCCCTCGTCCTCGGGGCGCTCGCCGCCGAGGCGCGGCTCAACTTCGCCCTCACGGAGGAGCGCACATGAGGCGGATCCACCCGACGGCCGTGGTGGACCCGGCGGCGGAGCTCGGCGACGACGTCGAGGTCGGCCCGCACGCGGTCGTCGACGGTCCCGTCCGCCTCGGGGCCCACTGCGTGCTCATGGCGCACGCGACGGTGCTCGGCGAGACGACGCTCGGCGAGGGCAACGTCGTGTTCCCGGGCGCCGTCATCGGCGCGGCGCCGCAGGACCTGAAGCACCGCGGCGAGCCCACGCGACTCGTCGTCGGCGCGCGCAACCAGATCCGCGAGCACGTCACCTTCCACCGCGGCACGGCGAAGGGCGGCGGGCTGACGACCGTGGGGAGCGACGGCCTCTTCATGGTCGGCTGCCACGTCGCGCACGACTGCGTGGTCGGCGACCGCGTCATCCTCGCCAACCACGTGCTGCTCGCGGGCCACGTCACCGTGCAGGAGCGCGCGATCCTCAACGGCGCGGCGGCCTGCCACCACTTCACGACGATCGGCCGGCTCGCCTACGTCGGCGGCCTGTCCCGGATCACGCGCGACATCCCGCCCTTCGCCGTGGCGGAGGGCCACCCCGTGCGGATCCGCGGCGCCAACGTCGTGGGCATGCAGAGGTCGGGGATCCCGGCGGAGGTCGTGGACCGCGTGGAAGACGCCGTGCGCGACATCTTCGTCCGCGGGGTCGAGACGGCGCGCGACGCGATGGCGCGGCTCGAGCGCGAGCACCCCGGCGACGCGCTGCTCCGCGAGCTCATCGCGTTCACGCGGGCGTCCGAGGCCGGCCGCAGCGGTCGGCAGGCCGAGCCCCGGCCGGGCGTCGAGGCGACGCCGGCCGTCCGCCCGGCGGCGTCCTGACCGTGGCGCCCTCCGCCCACAACGGCGCCGCCCCGCTCCGCCGCGGAGCGGGCCGCGTCCCGCGCGTGGCCGTCGTGGGCGTGGGCGCCTTCGGGCGCCACCACGCCCGCATCTACGGCGAGCTCGCCGAGGCGGGCGAGGCGGTGCTCGTCGGCACGGCGACGGTGACCGCGTCGGGCGCCTCGGGCAGCTCCTCGACCCGCTCGACCGCGGGCACCCCCCACCGGGCCGCGTGCTCGCGCGCGCGCTCGATGTCGGTGTCCACGAGGCCGACGAGCACCGCCTCGCCCGCCTCGGCGAGCTCGCCGTAGATGCGGGCGTGGTG
>DATLLK010000285.1:0-2235 GCA_035537895.1 Planctomycetota bacterium | reverse complement strand
GCCCGGCAGCACCTCCGCCGGCAGCCCCTCCCCCCGCCGCGCCGCCGCCGCTCGTTCCGGGCGCCATGGCCGCCGGGACGTCCGACACCGACCCGCTCTACTACACGTTCTCCGGGCGCGAGCCGCCCGAGCTCGCGGCCGACGGCGCGTGGCTGACGCAGGCGACCGCCCCCAGCCTCCGTGCGCTGCACGGCAACGTCGTGTTCGTCTTCTTCGCGTTCCAGGGCTGCCCCTCGTGCGCGCTGATGACGCCCTACCTGCAGCAGTGGCACCAGATGTACGGGCCGCAGGGGCTCACCGTCCTCTACGTGAACAACGGCCTGATGGCCGACGAGAGCGCCGCGCGCCAGGCGATCGCGACCGAGAAGCTCGTCTTCCCGTACTTCCACGACGCGAAGGGCGAGACCCTGCGGCAGTACGGGATCCGCTCCTTCCCCACGTCCTACCTGATCGACCGACAGGGCAAGGTCGTCTGGGAAGGCGCGCCGCTCGCGATCGAAGAGGCCATCCAGGCGAAGATCGTCGAGCTGCTGAACGCGAAGTAGTCGCGCGCGCGTCGGCGCTCAGCCCGGTCCCAGGTCGAGACGGTAGCGGCATTTCTCGACGTCGCCCGCCTGCCGCAGGACGTGCCCCTTCGGCAGGGGGACGGTCTCCACGTGCAGCGCGCCCACGAGCTCGCAGGTGCGCCGGCTCGCCGCGTTGTCGGGGTTGCAGGTGATCCACAGCGTCGCCATCCCGTGGCGCCTCGCGAGCGGGAGCAGGAGCCGGACGGCGCGCGCCGCCAACCGTCGCCCGCGGTGAGGGGGCGCGACGGAGTACCCCACGTGCCCCGCGTAGCGCTCGAGGTCCGGCGTGGTCCCGACGCGCAGCTCGATGCGCCCGGCGACCTCGGGGGCGGAGCGCGCGGCACGGCGCACGAGGAGGAAGCGGTACGCCGGCACGTGCCCGAGCGCCGGGTCCGCCTCGGCCCGCTCCGCGAGGACCAGCTCGAGGTCGCCGTCCACCATCGGCCCGGGATCGAGCCACGCCCATCGCGCGACCGCCGGGTCGGTGGGGGGGCGACGCGCGCGCACGCCGACATCCTGCGCTCGCGTGGCGCTTCGCGCGCGTTCCGGCCGGGGTCCCCTCGTACCGCGTCCCCATCGCGGGCGTCGAGACCTCACATGTGGGCGAGGGAACCGGACGCGATGCCCGTCATGAACCAGAGTGCGGTCAGAGGGAAGAGCGGGAGCGCCCAGTACCAGGACGGTCGGCGCACGCTTCCGACGACGGCGAGGCCGAACACGGCGACAAGGCCCACGAGCCAAGGCTCCCATCCCCATGGCGGATGAAGAGGCCCGAGAAGCACGCGCGGCCATTCCACGTACGTTCGGACGCCCGCCACGGCCACCCATCCCAGAGTGACGTACAGGTACGGAGCGATCCAGCGCTTCACGGTGGCCGCAGCATAGGTCTCGGGGGCGGCGCGGGCATCCCTCGTCCGCAGGACGCCCTGGGAGGGATGTGGTGCCGAAGGGGGGACTCGAACCCCCACACCCCAGCAAAGGGGTTGCGGATTTTGAATCCGCCGCGTCTGCCATTCCGCCACTTCGGCGAGTGGTCTTCGTTCGGGAAGCCTACGTCCCGGATCGTACGGGGGGACGTGGCGCGGTGCGAGTACGTGACCATGCCAGGACCCGGGCACCGAACGGGCCCTGACGACCCTCGATGCTTGGCCCCAACGTACGATCACAACGCGCAACTCAAGCCGGGGAAGTGACGCACGGAACCCGGCGACGTGCTCAGGTCGCGCGGCGGCGGTGCTCGCTCGGCGCGTCCTCACGCCGGAGATCCTGCTCCGCCGGCCGGCGCGACGCACGTACCGGCTTTGGTGGGGAGCATGGGATCCCCCCGGGGCGTGCGGGCGCCCTTGCATGCACGCCTCGAGGCAGGCGACGAGCCTGATGAGCACGAGCGACGTTCCGTGGGTTCCAATCGGCCCCTGGGCACGTCCTTCGCGGATCGAGGGACGCCGGATAGCGTCGACCACGTGAACTTGCCTCGACCTCGTGCCGACAGAGGGCTCGCCGCGCTGCTCCTGGCCAGCTCGAGCCTTCTCGCAGGTTGCAGTGAGTCCGCGCACCCCGCGCCGCCCGCACCTCCCGCGGCGCCTCAAGCGACCGAGGCGACCCAGGGGATTGCGCCTGTCGACGAGGCGGAGTTCGAGCGCCTGTTCACGAGGCGGGTCACCGAGCT
>DATLLK010000284.1:0-2098 GCA_035537895.1 Planctomycetota bacterium | reverse complement strand
GCAACGACACGTAATAACCGCTCTTTTGATAGCGGTAGGACCGGCACAGGTTGTAGACGCGCACCCCGCGGGCGCTGGCCCACTCCGCGGACGCGAGGTACTCGCGCGCGGAGACGACCTCGACCCCCGGGAAGAGCGGCGGCCAGTCCTCGGCCTCGTCGACCACCACGGCGTTGCGGGCGGTCATTGACGGCCTTTCCAGCCCGGCGGCTCCAGGATCAAGAGGTTCGCGTCGTGCGTGAGCGCCCCGAGGTAGACCGCCCCGAGCACGCGGCTGATGCCCACCGCGTAGTCGTGTGCGTTCCCATGGGGATTGGGGTGCGGATCGCTGATGTACACCTGGCGCGTGCCCGCGACGTAGCCCGTGAGCACCACGAAGTGCCCCACGGGCTCGCCGCGGATGTCGTCGGGCTCCTGATCCGTCGTGCGCTCGCGCGGCGAGCCGTACAGGAACGTGGCCGACAAGCCGGTGATGATAGGCAGCCCGCGGCGCAGCGGCGTGCGCAGCAGGGTCGAGTCGAGGTCGCGGAACTCGATCTCGCCCCCGAGCTCGAGGAAACGGGCATAGGACAGGCTCGCGTCGCGCAGCTTCGGGTCCTCCTTGAACTCCGCCTGTCGCAGCAGGCCGTCGGAGATGCGCGAGGGCCCGCCCGCGAACCAGCTCGGATCGAAGACCTGGATGTTCCAGGTCACGACGCGCGCCTTGTAACCGCGTCCGAGCGCGTGGTTGGCGAGATGCACCGCCAGCGTGCCGCCGTCCCGGTTGCGCGGGATCTCCCGCAGGAGGGTGGGGAAGTCGGTTTGCTCGCCGAAGTAGCGGTACACCGAGTTCAGGCACGTCGGGCCGCAGGACGTGTCGTCGGGCTGGACGTGGATCTGGAACGGAAGGGAGTCCATCGTGCTCAAGAGAGGTACGCGACCAGGTCCGCGGCGATCAGGATGATGATGATCCACTCGAGGGCCTCGGAGCGGCGTTGCGAGGCGCGGTCCGAGAGCTGACCGTACACGCTCGCGAGCGCGGTCAGCTTGCGCTGGATCGACGCGTCCCAGTCGGCCACACGGAAGCGCTGGAGCGCGCGCCCGTGCAGGCGGGCAAGATAGTCGTCCCCGAAGAGCTTGTGGGCGTTCTTCACGCTCTCGTAGAGCACGGCCCCGTCGGCCTGCAACTGGGCCACCCGGCCGAGCTCGCGGGCGCGGGGGGCGAAGGCCGAGAAGCCCTTCCAACCGCGCGCGAGGGCGTCGTAGGCCTCGTCGACGGCCGAGGTGAGCTCGGCGTCGAGCACGCGCAGCTCGAGCAGGGTCACGTTGGCGAGCTCCAAGACACGCAGCTCGTCCTCCATGTCCATGCCGACCAGCACCGACCCGAGCCAGTCGACGTAGCAGGACTCCGACGGGGCGTAGGAGATCGGCGCCTCCAGCGCGCTCTCCTCTTCTTGCAGGGAGAGGGCCGCGGGCTCGGCGCGCAGGATGCCCGCCAGGCGCGCGCGCTCGGCCGGCGCCTTGCGCAGGTGGAAGACCACGTAGTCCTCGTACAGCGGCGAGAGCCGCGGGCGGGCGACGGCGTCGCCCGCGAGCTGCAGCACCCGGGCCGCCACCGCCCGCGCCTCCTCGGCCACCGACGGGTCGTCGTGAAGAAGGCCGGCGAGCGCGGCCGCTTCGGCCGCCGAGGACGCGACGGGGATGCGCCAGGCGAGCGAGACGGCGCCCAGGGCGTGGACCGTCGCGTGGGCGCTGGCGGCGGAGCGGAAGCCGCCGAGCGCGAGCGCCGGCGTGGCGAGCTGCAGGCGGATGCTGCGGGCCACGACCTGCGTCGACGTGCCCGCGCGGTGGCGGAAGGGGTGCTGCCCGGGGAGCTCCGCGAGGCCCGCGCCGGCGCGCGCGAGGTCGATCTCGTGCCCGACGTCGAAGGCGAAGACGGCCCAGCAGTCACCCTCGACCTCGGCCGCGGGATCGGGCGGGGGACCGCCTCCGCCGGCCTCGCGGGCCATGCTCAGGAGGGAACGCATCGATCGCTCATCGTGGGGCTCCGGAGGAGCGGGTGCAAGGCGCACGCGGCGGAGAGCCGGCGCGCGCGCGCCTCCGTGGCGCCTGGTCCCGC
>DATLLK010000283.1:0-12220 GCA_035537895.1 Planctomycetota bacterium | reverse complement strand
GTCGATCGTCACGCTGCCGACGTAGTGGAGGTCGGCCTCGGTGACGCGGGCCCGGTGGATCTTCGACTTGAGCAGGCTTCGGAACATGGGCGCGCGAGATTAGCACCCACTGAGCGCAGCGTCGTGGTCCGGCGCGCTGGCTGGGGGCGCTCGGGTCCCTTCCTCCTCCTCGCGTGCAGGAGTACGCGTCGTCGTCCTCATGGGCCCTCCGCACCCCATCCAGCGTGCCGCCCCGCTCAGCCGGGTTCTCGCGGGCAGAGACGTAGGGCAGCGGTTGGGGCGACCCGGTTGGCTCGGCCTGCCGCAGGACACCATGAACGACGAACAGGACGCTCGAGCGCAGGGCGCACGCGGCGCCTCCGTCGAGCAGCGCCGCACGACGACGCAAACGCTGAGCTAATTTGCGCCTTCGGAGGCCCACTTTTCCCAGGCCGCGAGCGCCGGCGCGCGCGCGGCGGGCGGGTCGTCGGAGCGGAAGCCGCGGTCGGTGCCCGTCATGCGCGCGAGCGCGCGGATCGCGGCCTCCCGCGCGACGACGTCGTCGTCGGCGAGCGACACGACGAGCGCACGGCGCACGCCGGGACGGTCCGTCGCGGCGACCGCCTCGATCACGGCCGCGCGCACGGCGCCGAGCGGCTCGCGTCCCGAGCCGACGAGGCGCGCCACGAGCGCGGAGATCGCGGCGTCGGACCCGACGCGGCCGAGCGCGACCGCGAGCGCCTCGCGCACGACCGGCGACTCGTCGGCCGACAGGCGCAGGGCGAGCACCGACGCGAGCGCGGGGTCCGCGACGGCCCGGTCCACGAGCCACGGCCGCTGGAACGCCTGCGCCGCCCGGCGCCGGACGCCCTCGTCGGGGTCGGAGAGCAGCCGGCGCAGCATCGCCTCGGCCTCCGGCGTCTCGAACGACGAGGCGGCCCAGGCGACCTCCTTGCGCGACTCGGCCTCCGGGCTCCCCTCGAGGCCCATCAGGTCGCCGCAGTCGCGCGCGCGGCGCGCGATCTTGATCTCCGCGCGCTGGCGGAGCTGGCGCGCGCGGGGGCCGCGGGCGAGCTCCGGGTCCGCCACGGCGAGCGCGTCGACGACCGCGAGCGCGCGCTTCATCTCGCCGTCCTCGAGGTGGAGGTTCGCGAGGTCCTCCGCGGCCGCGAGCATGTCGGGGCGCCGGTCGAGGACGCGCACGAGGTCGGCGCGCGCGCCCCGCGCGTCGCCGAGCAGTCGGCGGGTGCCCGCGCGGAAGTAGAGCGTGCGGACGTCGAAGGGGTCGAGCACGAGCGCGCTCGCGAGCGCGGCCATCGCGTCGTCGTGGCGCCGCGCGCCCTCCAGCTGGACGAAGCGGGCCGTCTCGAGGTAGGCGGCGGGGCCCTCCATGCGCCCGGCCTCGGCGAGGTCGCGCGACGACCCCACGACGGAGGCCGTCGCATCGACCCTCTCCATGCTGCGCACGAAGCGCTCGAAGGCGAGGACGGGCTCGCGGGCCGAGGAGGCCCTCGCGTGGGACGCGGCGCGCGCGCGCCCCGGCACGTCCTTCGTCTCGATGGCGACGATCCACGTCGCGAGCGCCACGTGGAGGTCGAGCACGGGACGGGCGTCCGCGTCGGCGACGAGCGAGGCGAGCCGCCGGAGCGGTTCGTCCGTCGCGGGGGCCGTCGCGGGCGCCGTCGTGGGAGAGGGCGCGGGCGCCGTCGTGGGAGAGGGCGCGGGCGCCGTCGCGGGAGAGGGAGCGGGCCTGGTCGCCGAGACGGGCGCGCGCGCGAGCGCGTCGGAGAGGGCCTCGGCGAAGCGCGCCGAGGGCCGCCCGGCGAAGGCCGCCGCCTCGGCCTTCCGCGCGGCGGGCAGGGCGACGAGCACGCGGGCCTTGCCGGCCCATGCGGCCGGGACGACGTCGGGACGGTCCGGGTCGGGTTCGTCGGCGACGCAGAGGTCGGTCGCCGCGTCGTGGCCGCGCAGGACGACGGGGTGGTCGGCGAACGCGTCGGCGTGCCGTCGCGGCCACCAGAGCACGACGGGCAGCCCGCGGCCGAGCGCGTCGCGCACGGCCTGCACGTCGCCCGCCAGGAGCACGACGGCGCCCCCGAGGCCCTCGACGAACGTGCGCGGGAACCGCGGGTCGTCGGTCGCGAGGGACGCGGCGGCCGCGCGGGACGCGACCTCCGGCGGGCGCGTCGGGGTGCCGAGCAGCGTCGCGAGCCGTGCGAGCGCCGCGGCGTGCGGATCGTCGGTCGGATCGGCGAGCGCGAACCCGGGGCCGGGGACCACGCGCGGCGCGCCGGCGGCGCGCGAGAGCGCGGCGAACGCCCACGGCCACGTGACCTCGGCGGCGGGCGTGCCGACGGCGGCGCGGGCGCCGGCGCCGTTCCCCGCGCGCCAGGCGAGCAGCGCGCGCTCGAGCTTCACGTCGTCGCCGCCCGCGGGGAGGCGCGCGAGCAGCGCCGACGCCTGGCCGTCGCGCCCCGCCCGGCGCAGGCCGCGCACGGCGGTCACCGCGGGCTTGAGCGTCCCCGTGCTCCCCGTGCAGCAGAACGCGGTCGCCGCGTCGGCCAGCGCGGCCACGAGGTCGTGTCGCGCGTCGGACGCCGCGCGCACGACCTGGCGCGTCACGAGCGCCCCGAGCAGGACGCGGTCGTCGGGCGGCAGCGCCGCGCCGGCGAGCGCGAGGTCGAACGCGTCCCGCGCGGGCACGGGCGCACCGCCCTCGCACAACCGGGTCAGCGCCCCCTCGTCCCGGCCCGAGCGCGCCTCGACGAGCGCGAAGAGCCACACGTCCACCAGCGCGGGCTGCGAGCCCGCGATCGCCGTGGCCGCCGCGCGGGCCGCGGGGAGGTCGCCCGTCCGGAGCGCGTCGAGCAGCGCGGCCCGCGGGCCCGACCCGGCGGGCGGTCGCGCCGCGGGATCGGCGGCGCTCCCGCTCGCGCGGCTCGCCGCCGATCCCGCGGCGCGAGCGGGAGCGCCGCCTGGTCGAGCGCGTCCTGGCTCGCGGCGAGGCTCTCGACGAGGGCACGCGCGTCGCCGTCGCGGACGAACTTCGCGCGCGCCGCGGCGTCCTCGCCGCGCGCCGCGGGCGCGAGCAGGACGAGCGCGGCGAGGAGCGGGAACGCCCGCTTCACGGGGCGGGCTCCGGCGCCGGGGCGGCGACCCAGGCGTTGTCGAGGAGCCGGGTCGTGCCGACACGAACGGCGGCGACGAGGAGCGCCGGAGCGTCCCCGAGGCGTTCCACCGGCCGATAGCCCTCGGCGTCCACGAGGCCAACGTACTCGACGGTCCGGCCCGGGTCGGCCGCGAGCCGGGCGAGGACCGCCCCGAGGATCCGGGAGGCCTCCCGCTCGCCGCCCGCCGCCGCGCGGCGGCCGCGGTCGAGGGCGGCGGGGAGGCCGAGGGCGACGGTGCGTTGTCCGGGGGAGAGATAGCGGTTGCGGGAGGAGAGGGCGAGGCCGTCCAGGTCGCGGACGGTGGGCGCCACGACCACCTCCGTGGGCAGGTCCAGGTCCCGGACGAGGCGACGGATGACGGCCGCCTGCTGGGCGTCCTTTCTCCCGAAGAAGGCCTGGTCGGCGCGGGTCCGCTGGAGGAGCTTGGCGACGACCGTGGCCACCCCGCGGAAGTGGCCCGGTCGCGCCGCGCCCTCGAACCCCTGCGACGGCCCCCCCACCTCGACGGCGGTCGAGAACCCCTCGGGGTAGAGGTCGCCGGCGTCCGGCGCGTACACCGCGTCGGCGCCTTCCCGGGCGAGCAAGTCGAGGTCGGCCTCAAAGGTCCGCGGGTAGCGGGAGAAGTCCTCGCTCGGGCCGAACTGGAGCGGGTTCACGAACACGCTCGCGAGCACCCGGTCGCAGGCGGCGCGGGCCCGGCGCACGAGGGCCGCGTGACCCTCGTGGAGCGCGCCCATCGTCGGGACGAAGCCGACGGTCCCGGAGACGGAGCCGCGCCAGGCCGAGAGCGCCGCCCGATCCTTCAGGACCGTGGGCCTCGGCGCCGCGGCCGAGGACGTCGGGCGCAGGAGCGCGACCGGCGTGAGCGCGTCGAACGCCTCGGGCTCGCGGCCGAGGAGGCGCGCCACGTGGACGACGACCGGCGCGCCGGTGCCGGGCACGACGGCGTCGGGCGCGATGTCGGACCACGGCTGGAGCGTGAACGCCCGCGCGACGGCGTCCGGATGAGGGAGCGTCAGCTCGGCGTCGTGCTGCACGACGTCGTCGTACGCGAGCAGGTCGAGGTCGAGCGTCCGCGGGCCGTGTCGCTCGGCACGCACGCGTCCCTCGGCGTGCTCGATCGCGCGGAGGCGGCGCCAGAAGTCGTGCGACGGGAGGGTCGTCCACGCCTCCGCCACGGCGTTCCAGAACACGTCCTGCGGCGGGCCTCCGACGGCCGGGTTCTCGTACGCGGCGCTGACGGCCGCCACGCGGACGCCGGGCGTCGCGGCGAGGCGCGAGAGCCCGCCCTCGAGTCGTGCGCGGCGGTCCCCGACGTTCCCGCCGAGCGCGACGAACGCGCGGACGGGTCGCGTCATGACCGCTCCGCGTCGTCCGCGTCGGGCCGGACGACCTCCTCGTCGTCCTCTTCGTCGGCGGCCCATCGGGGGCTGCCCACGATGGCCCGGGCCACGGCGAAGACGGGGCCCGACAGCGCGTAGAGGCTGAAGCCCGCGGCGAGGACGACCTCGGGCATGTCGAGGGCGAGCACGAGGCCGAGGAGGAGGAAGACGATGGCGAACGGAGAGCGGGAGCCCGCGAGGTAGCGGTTGACGATGTGCGGGAAGCCGAACCGGCTGATCATCAGCAGCCCGAGGACGGGCGGGATCACGGCGAACAGGATCGGCACCCACGCGAAGGGGTACTCGCGCGCGAAGAGCGCCAGGCCCGCGACCACGCCGGCGGCGCCGGGGCTCGGCAGCCCGCGGAACGTCCGCGTGACGTGCCCGGGCTCGCTCACCCGGTTGCTCTCGACGTTGTAGCGCGCGAGCCGGAGCGCGGCCCCGACCACGTAGACGAGGGCGAGGAGCGTCGCGACGCGGCCGGGCAGCGAGGGGAAGGCGGCCTGCGCGAGGCCCTTGGCGAGGAAGGCCGGCGCGACGCCGAACGTGATCATGTCGGCGAGGCTGTCGAGCTCCGCGCCGAACGAGGAGGCGGCGCCCGTCAACCGCGCGACGCGGCCGTCCAGCGCGTCGCACACCATCCCGAGGAGGATCATCCAGGACGCCTTCGCCCAGAGCGCCTCGCGGGCCACGGAGCCTGCCGGCTGCGCCGCGGCGTCCGCGGCGTAGGCGATCGCCAGGAACCCCGCGAGGACGTTGCCGAGCGTGACGAGCGTCGGCAGGGTCTGGATCGCGACGAGCCGAGGCCGGCGGGAGGCGCCGGGAGGTCGGAGGTGAGGCTCGCGGAGGGCCGGACGCATCGCGATTTCGGAGTCTACCCCCGGGTCGGCGGCCCGACGCGCCGTGCTGGCGAGCCCGGCGTCCCCCGCCTACCCTCCCGGCATGGCCAACCCCACGATCGCCGACGTCCGCGCCCGCGAGGTCCTCGACTCCCGGGGCAACCCGACCGTGGAGGCCGAGGTCGCCCTGTCCGACGGCACCCACGGCCGGGCCATCGTGCCGAGCGGCGCGTCGACCGGCGCGCACGAGGCCAGCGAGCTGCGGGACGGCGGGGCCCGCTTCGCGGGCAAGGGCGTGTCGAAGGCCGTCGCGCACTGCCGCGGACCCTTGAAGGACGCGGTGGCGGGCCTCGACGTCGCGGACCTGAAGCAGGTCGATGCCCGCCTGAGGGCCGCGGACGGGACCCCCAACCTCGGCCGGCTGGGCGCCAACGCGGTGCTCGCCGTGTCGCTCGCGGCCGCGCACGCGGCGGCCGCCGCGGCGGGCGCCCCGCTCTGGCGCTTCCTCGGGGAGCGCCTCGGCACGACCCCGTGGCGGCTGCCGGTGCCCCTGTTCAACGTGCTGAACGGCGGGGCCCACGCGGACAACGGCCAGGACGTGCAGGAGATCATGGTGGCGCCCGTCGGGGCGCGCACCTTCGCCGAGGCGCTGCGGGCCGGCGCGGAGGTCTATGCCGCACTGAAATCGCTCCTGAAGTCGCGCGGGGCGACGACCGCCGTCGGCGACGAGGGCGGGTTCGCGCCCCGGCTCGGGAGCAACCTGGCGGGGATCGACGTCGTGGCCGAGGCCGTGGGCAAGGCGGGCTACCACCTCGGCAAGGACGTCGCCCTCGCGCTCGACGTGGCGGCGACCGAGCTCTACGCGAACGGCGCCTACCGGTTCGAGGGGCGGTCGATCTCGGCCGCGGAGCTCGTGACCGTCTACGAAGGTTGGCTCGCCCGCCATCCGATCTACTCCATCGAAGACGGCCTGGCCGAGGACGACTGGGCCGGTTGGGAGCTATTGACCCGGCGGATGGGCCAGCGCGTCCAGCTCGTCGGAGACGACCTGTTCGTCACCCAGAAGGCCCGCCTCGAGCGCGGGATCGCCGGTCGCGTGGCCAACGCCATCCTCGTCAAGCCGAACCAGGTGGGCACCCTGTCCGACACCCTCGAGACGATGGCGACCGCCTTCGGCGCGGGGTACGGGGCGGTCATGTCGCACCGCTCGGGGGAGACCGAGGACACGACGATCGCCGACCTCGCCGTGGCGACGGGTTGCGGCCAGATCAAGACCGGGGCTCCCTGCCGCAGCGAGCGCGTCGCGAAGTACAACCGCCTCCTGCGCATCGAGGAGGCGATCGGCGCCGGCGCCCTCTACGGGAGGCGGCCCGCGTGACGCACGGCGAGCCCTCGCTCGTCCCGCCGCAGCGGCGCCCTCACCCGGGGCTGCCGAGCTGGGTGCTCCCCGTGTCGCTCTTCGGGCTGGCGATCCTCCTCATCTCGACGCTGCCCGCCCTCGTCGCGCTGCGCCGCCTCCAGCGGGCCGAGCGCACGCTGACCGACGAGATCGCGCGGATGTCGGAGCAGTCCGAGCGGACCCACCGTGACCGCCGTGCCGTCGTCTCCGACGAGTTCGTGATCGAGCGCTCGATGCGCGACCTCCTCGAGCCGGGCCTGCGCATGGGCGCGGGACGCGCGCCGGCGGCGCCCGCGGCCCGCCGGTAGCGCCCCCCTCCGCCCGCTACCGGCGGGCGGCGGGCCGGTCGAGGGTGTGCGAAGATCCCGGTGTGCGTCGCCTCCTTCTCCTCCTCCTCGCCTGCGGGGGCCTCGCGGCGCGACCCGCGGCGGGCGGCGAGGACGACCGGCCGCGCGGCGCCCCGCCCATCGAGAACACCTCCTACGTCCCCGACGACGGGGAGGCGCTGCGACGGGAGATGGCGGCCGCCGAGGACGCGGCGCGTCGCGGCGACTGGGGCCCCGCGGTTCGCGCGCTCCAGCGCGTGGTCGAGGGCCCGCCCGAGGCGGTGTGGGCCGCCGGCGAGTCGGGCGTCTGCGAGGGCGCGGCGGTCGCCGCGCACCTGCGCGTCGCGGCGCTCGGCCGCGCGGCGATGGACGCCTACGAGGAGGAGACCGGCACGCGCGCGACGGACCTGCTCGCCGCGGGGGTCGCCCGGCGCGACCCCGCCCAGATCGCGCGGGTCGCCGACCTCTACCTGCCCTCGCTCGGCGGACGCCGCGCGGCCCTGCTCCTCGCCGACCTGGCGATCGAGGCGGGCGACTTCGACGGGGCGCTGGGCTGGCTCGAGCGCCTCGAGGACCTGGAGGAGGTCGCGGCCGCGGACCTGAACGACGTCGTCTCGCGCTGGCGGTCGGCGCGCCTCGACCGCGTGGCCCTCGCGCGGGCGCGCGACGCCGATGCGCGCGCGCGCGTCCGTCAGGCGCTCGAGGCGGGACGCGTGCCCGCCCCCGCGGACCTGCGCGACGCCGCGGACCCGAGGGACTGGCCGACGGCCGGGGGCGACGCGTCCCGCGCGCGGCCCGCGCCCGCCCTCCCGGAGGGTGTCCGGTTCCGGGGCATCGAGAAGTACCGCGAGGACACCGAGGTCGGGCCGGAGGCCGACGAGCCGGGCAAGGGCCTCGCCGCTCGCCCGAGCCCCTGGCTCCCGCCGCGCGCGGTCGTCGCCGCGGGGAGGGCGTACATCTCCGACGGACGCGACCTGCGCGTGCACGACCTCGGGACCGGACGCCTGCTCTCGTCGACGCCGCCGCGGCGCAGCGGCGTCGGCGGGGCCGGAGAGAGGGGCGCGGCGGCGCGGCATCGCTGGGGCTGGATGGAAGGCCACGGCCTCACGGTCGCGGGCGACGTCGTCTGGGTCCACGTCGCCGCGACGCGCGAGCCCCGGGTGTCCGAGGGCGAGGAGCCGCTGGCGGAGCCTCTCGAGCCGCGGCGACCCGGCACGAACCGGGGCGACCACGTCGTCGCGATCCGCGTAGGCGCGCTCGGAGGCCGGCGGCTGTGGGAGGCGGGCGGGCACGCGCCGACGCCGGGCCTCCCCGAGGGCCTCGGCCTGCACGGGACGCCGCTTCTCTACGCGGGGGCGCTCCACGTCGCGGGCCTGCGCGTGACCAAGGCGTCGAAGGAGCGCTTCGAGGCCTGGCACGTGGCCCTCGATCCCGCGACGGGCGCCGTGCGGTCCGCGACGTTCCTCGGAACGGGCGGCCCGCTCCGCCGTGGGCGCGACGAGGAGGTCGTCCCGTCGTCGTGCGCGGCCGCGCGCGGCCGCGTCGTCCTCGTGACGGCGACCGGCATCGCCGCCGCGGTGGACGCGCGGACCGGGCGCGTGCAGTGGTCGTTCCGCTACGACCGCGGCCGGCCCGACGGCGACGAGGTGGGCCGGCGGCTCGTGGACGCGGCGGAGACGCCGGGCCGCGCGTCGAGCCTCTCCAACCAGCCGCCCCGGCTCTGGGACGACCGCGCCGTGATCGCGCCGACGGATTCGCGCACGATCGTCGGCCTCTTCGACCGCCCGCGGGGCCGCCGCCGTCTGCTGCGCGCGTGGTCCGTCCACCGCACGGACGCGTTCCACGACATGGCCGCCGAGCAGGTCGCCGGCCTCGCCCCCGCGCGCGACGGCGTGCCCGCGACGCTCGTCGTCGTGGGCCAGGGCTATCCCGTGGACGCGAACGCCGTCACGTGGACCTGCGTCGCGGGCCTCGACCCGTACACGGGCGAGCTCCGTTGGGCGCGCCCGCTGCCCTTCGGCCGCGAGCCCGAGCCGTTCGGCGAGGCGCTCGTCGCCCGCGATGAGGTGCTCGTGCCCACGGCGAACGGGATCGCGCGCTACGCCCTCGCCGACGGATCCGACCGGCCCGCGCTCGACGCGAGCTCGGTCCCCGCGGCGCGCCTCCATCGCCTTCGCGAGGAAGAGATGCTGTACGGGAACCTGATCCCGGTACCGGGCCGGGGATTCCTCGCCGTCCACGCGGACGGCGTGGCGTTCTGGCTGCGCGAGGAGCCCTGACCGAGCGCTCAAGAGCCTATCCCAGTAGAGCCCGTAGCGAGCCCGGCGAGACCGACGCGAGGCGGGCAAGCGCAGCGCGAGGCGCCCGGTGGCGGGTTGCAAGCCCGTTGAGGGCGCCTTGCGCGAGCAGGCCCGCCGCAGCGAGAGGATCGCCGGGCGCAGTAGGGCGCCTACTGGGATAGGTTCTAAGGCTACGACGACGCGCTCGCGTACGCGCGCAGGCCGCGCCGCCAGACGAAGAGCAGCACGAGGAAGGCGCCGGCCGCGACGGCGATCGTCTGGAGGACGGCCGGCCACGGGTCGGGGTCGACCAGTGCGCGCACGGGGAAGGACACGACGACGCACAGCGGGAGGAGCGACGTCAGGAGGCGACGGGTCCAGCCGGTGAAGATCCCCACGGGCCGGGCCGTGTACGCGTCGAGCGACCAGTAGAGGTCGCGCAGCCCGGACCCCGAGTGCAGCCAGAAGGCCGGCAGCAGGAAGACCAGCTGCATGCAGTAGTGGACGAGGATCCCGAAGGGCAGCACGGCGGCGAAGAGCGCGATCCGCCAGGCGGGGAGCGGCGTCGGGTGGACCGAGATCGCCCAGACGAGCACCCCCGCCGCCATCAGGAGGTTCAGGAACGAGTTCGCCGCGAAGTCGCGCAGGCTGACGAAGAAGAGCGTCGAGACGGGACGCACGAGGTGGTAGTCGAGGTCGCCGCGGTTGACCGCCAGCGGGAACTGCCAGAGGTTGTTGGAGAACAGCGTCATCTGGACCGCGTCGCAGACGAAGAGCGTCCCCGCGAACAGCCGCGCCTCGTCCCGCGACCATCCGCCGAGCCGCTCGGTGTGGAGGAACAGGACGCCGAAGAAGGCGAGGTAGTGCGCGTACCAGAGCGTGTCCATGCCCACGCGGAAGAAGAAGTCGAAGCGGAACTGCATGGCGCGCCCGAAGGAGAACCGAAGGAAGTGCGCGTAGAGGCGGAGGTAGCGGAACATCAGATCCCGACCCCGGTGTAGCGGTACCGGCCGCGCGCGAACACGGCCCACCCCGCGGCGGCGAACACCGCGCACCACAGGAGCCCGATCGCCGTCGTCGCGAGCCACGCGCCCGGCGACGTACGCCCGAGGAGGGCGAGGACGGGCTCGGCGAAGCAGTGACGGAACGGGAGCGCGGCCAGCCACGGCTGGGACCAGTCGGGGAAGACGGAGAGCGGCAGCATCGTGCCGCCGAGCAGGCCCGAGGTGAGCCGCAGGGCGACGATGAGGCTCCAGACGTTGTCCGCCCAGAACGCGATCCCGTGGAGCGGCCACGTCATGAGGAAGTAGAGGAGGTTGCCGACGAGGATCGAGCCGAGCCCCATGCCGACGCTCGCGATCGTGGGCCGGAAGGCGCCGCCCGCGAGGAAGAAGGGGAACACGGCGCCGAAGAGGACGAACTGCACGAGCGCGGGCCACAGCGCGCCGAGCTTCTGCGCGTACTTCAAGCCCAGGTAGGGCGCGGGGTAGATGAGGTAGCGGCTGAGCGAGCCCTCGTAGATGTCGTTCGACACGCTGTCGCCGTCGAGGTCGTTCCCGCGCACGAGCTTCGCGACCAGGATGACGGCCACGTAGTAGAGGACCGTCGAGTCGAGGTCCCAGCCGGCCACGACCGGCGTCCCCGCCTCGCGGAACAGCGCCTGCCAGAGGAACCAGACGAGGCCGATCTCCGCGAGGAAGACGCCGAACGCCTGGATCCAGAAGTCGGCGCGGTACGCCATCCGCTTGCGGGCCTCGAGGCCCACGACGTGGAGGAAGAGGGACGACCTCACGACGCGCGGCCCCCGCGTTCGGCGAAGATCCGCTCGACGATCGTCCCGATGTCGGTCTCCTCGATCGTCAGGTCGGCGACCGGGAGCCGGCGGAGGATCTCCGCCGCCGCGGCGGCCGTCCGGGCGCGGGGGACGCGCACGCGCACCGTGCCCTCCTTCGCCTCGAGGACCTCGCCGATCTTCGCCATGTCGTCCGCGGGCAGGGCCCCCGGCGCCGCATCGCCGAGGTGCACGGTCAGGACCTTGTGGTCCGCGTACTTCGCGACCACGTCGTCCAGCGAGCCGTCGTAGACGATCCCGCCCTCCTGCAGGATGACCACGCGGCGGCACAGCTTCGCGATGTCCTCCATGTAGTGCGAGGTGAGGATCATCGCGGGGCGGTGCCGCTCGCGGTAGGCGAGGAGGAACTCGCGGATCGCGCGCTGGGCCGTCACGTCGAGGCCGATCGTCGGCTCGTCGAGGAAGACGACCCGCGGCCGGTGGAGGAGCGCCGCGATCAGCTCCATCTTCATCCGCTCGCCGAGCGAGAGGCGGCGGATCTGGACGTTCAGCTCCTTGCCCACGCCGAGCACGGTCGTCAGCTCGTCGAGCGTCTCCCGGAAGCGGTCCTCCGGGATCCGGTAGATCTCCTGGAGGAGGAGGAAGCAGTCCGCAGCCGGCAGGTCCCACCAGAGCTGGGCCTTCTGCCCCATGATCAGGGCGATCTGCGAGCGGAACGCGTCGTCGCGGCCCCACGGGTCGAAGCCCAGCACGCGCGCGCGTCCCGAGGTCGGGTGCACGATGCCCGCGAGCATCTTGACGAGCGTCGTCTTCCCCGCGCCGTTCGCTCCGATCAGCCCGACGATCTCGCCCTCCCCCACGCGGAGGGTCACGTCGCGCACGGCCAGCTTCTCCACCCACTCCCGGCGGAACAGCGACCGGACGGAACCCCAGAATCCGGGGTCCTTGCGGTGGACGCGGAACCGCTTCGTGAGGCCGTCCGCCTCGATCATGGCGCCCTGCGACGTCGCTCGCGGCGGGGACGCGCGTAGACGAGCTGCGGCCACCACTCGCC
>DATLLK010000282.1:0-2959 GCA_035537895.1 Planctomycetota bacterium | reverse complement strand
TCGCGCAACCGGTCGCAGTGGAGGCGCTGCGCGCCGCGCTCTCGGACTCCGACGCCCGCGTCGCCGCCGAAGCCCGCCGTTTGTTACCGCGCTGACCCCGACCATTCAGCAGGGATCGCGCCGAGTTCCCCCGGCCCCCTCGGCGGCCTGGCGGCGCCCGGGATGGGGTCCGGAGCGCCGATGACGACGACGACGCGTACGCTGAGAACGCGAAGAGGAAGAAGCGGCCGCGAGCGCCCCCAGACCGGGCGCCGGCTAGGGAGCCCAGTCGATCAGGCCGAAGCCGTAGCCGTAGTCGTCGCCGCCGGGAGCGAGGTCCCTGACCTGGGCCTCAAGCTGGGAACGGAGCGTCTCATTCTCCGGAATCCCCAACTCCAAGAGCAGCGCGGCCATGCCCGCGACGTGCGGCGACGCCATCGACGTACCGCTGTACGTCTTGTACTGGCCGTCCTTGAACGTCGAGGGGATGTTGACGCCCGGCGCCGAGAGGTCCACGAAGGCACCGGAGTTCGAGAAGTCGGCGACCTGGTCGCTGCTGTCCGTTGCTCCGACCGCCACGCAGGCGTCGTAGGCCGCCGGGTAGCCCAACTCGGTGTCGGTCTCGTTGCCGTCACCCGAGTTCCCCGCCGCCGCGACGAGGAGGACGCCCGCGGCCACCGCCGCGTTGCAGGCGGTCTCGAGCGTCGCGGCTCCCGACGAGGAGCCGAGGCTCATGTTCGCGACGTGCATGCCCTGCTCCGCCGCATAGTCGATCCCGGCCGCGACGTCGGACAGCCAGCCCGACCCGCGCCGGTTGAGCACCTTGGCGGCGTAAAGGTGCGCGCCGGGGGCGACCCCGATGACCCCGATCGTGTTGTCCACGCCCGCGATCGTCCCCGCGACGTGGCTCCCGTGGCCGTTGTCGTCGTCCGGGTCGGTGTCGCCGTTCACGAAGTCCTTGCCGCCGTGCACGTTCGCGACGAGATCGGGGTGGGTCTGATCGACCCCCGTGTCGATCACCATCACCTTGATCCCGCTGCCGGTCGTGTCCGCCCACGCGAGTTCCGCGTCGACCGTGTCCACGCCCCACGGCAGAACCTCGGCAGGAGGAGGCGTCGGCGTCGATCCACCACCGCCCGGCTTCCCGCCCGCGTTCTCACGCCCGAGCGTCTCCATGACGGAGTCTTCCTCGACGTAGGCGACCTCGGCCGAGGCGCGCAGCTTGGCGATCTGCCCCGGGGCCACGGAGGCCGAGACCCACCCGCCCGACGCACCGTGGACGCGGCCACCGTGCGCCGTCACGACCGACGCCGAGGCGTCGCCCTTGAAGCCCACGATCACGCGGACGTCGTCGGCCTGCGCCGCGCCGGCGACGAGGACGAGACCCGCGATCGAGAATGCGGAGACGAGGAACGACTTCACGGACACCTCCCCAGGAACGGAAACGTTGCAGCGGTCACCGAGGACCTGCCCCGTCGGGCCCGATGAAGCGCGAAGGGTACCATCTCGCGTTCGCGTGGCCGCCGCACCGTCTCGGAGGAGGCCCCCGGTGCGGCTGGGTCGGCGTTGCGCGACGTGCGGTTCTCGTAACATATTGTAAATAAAGTACTTACGAACGTTTCGGGGTCGCCGGGTCGCAGGGGCGGGCACTTCCCCTGTCCACGGCAGGCCTCCTTCGGGAGTTCCCGCTCAGGCGGCGAGTCGTTCGCCCGCTCCTGGAGACCTCCCGTGCAGCAGTCCGCCAACCACACGTCCACCCGTTCGTTGCCCCCGCCGGCCTCGGCGCCGGCCACGGCCCCGATGCCGGCCTACTCGTACGAGGCGATCCTCAACGCCTCCGAGCGCGTGCAGTGGCGCATCGAGGACCTGATCGGGGGCGACCGGCGCCTCGACTTCACGAGGCCCTTCCTCCCCGAGTCCTTCGCCCGGACGGAGGCGCTCGACTTCCTCTCCGCCGACGAGCGGCGAGTCCTGTCCCAGGTCCGCGGCCACGCCTACCTCGCCATCTTCGGCCTGGTCGAGGAGTTCATCCTCCCGTTCGTCCTGGACCACGCCCGGCCCCGCCTCGCCGAGGACGACAACGCCGTCCGCGCCTTCCTCAACTTCGCGAGCGAGGAGGCCAAGCACATGCACCTCTTCAAGCGCTTCCGCGCCGAGTTCGATCGCGGATTCGGGAGTCGCTGCGACGTGATCGGGCCGCCCGAGGCCGTCGCGAAGCAGGTCCTCTCCCACGAGCAGCTGGCCGTCGCGCTCGTCATCCTGCACATCGAGTGGATGACGCAGCGCCACTTCATCGAGAGCATCCGCGACGACTCGGGGATCGACCCGCTGTTCAAGAGCCTCCTGCGCCACCACTGGATGGAGGAGGCGCAGCACGCCAAGCTCGACACGCTGATGGTCGAGGCGATCGCCGCCGGGATGAGCCCGGAGGAGATCATGAAGGGCGTCGACGGCTACCTCGACATCGGCGGCTTCCTCGACGGCGGGATGAAGCAGCAGACCGAGCTCGACCTCGCGGCGCTCGAGCGCGCGATCGGTCGCGAGCTGACGCCCGCCCAGCGCGAGCGCTTCCTGACCGTCCAGCACCAGGCGAACCGCTGGACCTACCTCGGGACCGGGATGACCCACGGCAGCTTCCTCGACACGCTGGGCCGTCTCTCCCCGGCGGCCCGCGCGAAGATCGAGTCCGTCGCCCCGGCGTTCTGCTAGCCCTCTCGCGGTACACGTCGCGGGGCGCCGGGCACCACCCCGGCGCCCCGCTTCCGTTGTGGGGCGCTATCCTCGCGCCGTGGACGAGGCGGACGCCCCCGACGACGACCTGCGCGCGCTCACGGCCACCGGGTCCGAGCTCGACGCGCGCTTCGGCGCGGTCTTCGAGCGCCATCGCCCGCGCCTCGAGCGCGCCATCGCGCTGCGGATCGACCCCGCGCGCGCAGCGCGGGGTCGATCCGCAGCGCGATGGCGCGCGAGCGCCTGCCGG
>DATLLK010000281.1:0-5539 GCA_035537895.1 Planctomycetota bacterium | reverse complement strand
GGACGAGGCGATCGTGGGGACGGCGGGCGTGCGGCACGTCCTCGTCTTGAAGCGAACGGGCGGCGCGATCCCCTGGACGCCCGGCCGCGACCGCTGGTGGCACGAGGAGCGCGAGGACGCGAGCGACGACGTGCCCGCCGAGTCGCTCCCCGCCGAGCACCCGCTGTTCATCCTCTACACGTCGGGCACCACCGGCCGTCCCAAGGGCATCCTGCACACGACCGGCGGCTACATGACCGGCGTCTACGCGACGGCGCGGTGGGTCTTCGACCTGCGCCCCGAGGACGTCCACTGGTGCACCGCCGACGTCGGCTGGATCACGGGTCACTCCTACGTCGTCTACGGGCCCCTGCTGAACGGCGTCACGACGCTGATGTACGAGGGCGCGCCCATGCACCCCGCCCCGGACCGGTTCTGGGCGATCGTCGCGCGCCACCGCGTGACGGTCCTCTACACCGCGCCCACGGCGATCCGCGCGTTCATGCGGCAGGGCGACGACTGGCCGGCCCGCCACGACCTCTCGAGCCTCCGCACGCTCGGCACGGTGGGGGAGCCCATCAACCCCGAGGCGTGGGCCTGGTACCAGCAGCGCATCGGCGGCGGGCGCTGCCCCGTCGTCGACACGTGGTGGCAGACGGAGACGGGGATGATCCTCGTGTCCCCGCTGCCGGGCGCGACCCCGACCCGCCCCGGGAGCGCGACGCTGCCGCTTCCCGGCGTCGAGGCCCTCGTCGTGGACGCGCAGGGCGATCCCGTCCCCGACGGGACGGGCGGGCTGCTCGTCCTGACGCGGCCGTGGCCCGCCATGCTGCGCACGCTCTGGCGCGACGACGAGCGCCACCGCGAGGTCTACTGGGAACGCTTCAGCCGGCCCGGACGTCCCGTCTACCTCACGGGCGACGGGGCCGTGCGCGACCCCTCCGACGGCTACCTGCGCATCCTCGGACGCGTGGACGACGTGCTGAACGTGTCGGGCCACCGGCTCTCGACGATGGAGGTCGAGAGCGCGATCGTCGCGCACGCGGCCGTCGCGGAGGCGGCCGTCGTGGCCCGGCCCGACGCGACGACGGGCGAGGCCGTCGTCGCCTTCGTGACGCTGCGCAAGGGGTTCGACCCGAACGACGCGACACGCGAGGCGATCCGCCACCACGTGGACCACGCGATCGGCAAGTTCGCCCGTCCCGCGGAGGTGCGCTTCGCCGACTCGCTCCCCAAGACGCGCAGCGGCAAGATCATGCGCCGACTGCTCCGCGACGTGGCCGCGGGCCGCGTCGTCTCGGGCGACACGAGCACGCTCGAGGACCTGACGGTGCTGGCGAAGCTGCGCGAGGAGGAGGAGTCGTAGCCTCGGACGTCCCGCGGCGCGTCCTCAGCGCGGCGCGAACGACGTCACGACGTGCAGGATCGTCCAGTAGTAGAAGGCGTCCGGGTCGGCCACGACGCGCAGGGCGCTCCCGGGGTCCTTCCCGGTGCCGTACGTCCACACGAGCATCGCGACGAAGACCAGCGCCGCGAGCCCGAGGTGCAGGGCGAGGAACCCGCGGCGCGTGCGGCGCGCCAGGTCGAGCAGGCCTCGTGGCGCGTCGGGAGGCGGCGCCGCCGCGCGCGCGTCGATCCCGTGGAGCGCGAAGAGGAGCCACGACATCACGTGCCACAGCACGAGGGCCTCGAGGAGCGTGCGCGCGCCGGCGCCCGCGGCCACGACGGCGAGGAACGTCGCCTGCACGGCGAGGAGCGGCCGCACGCGACCGAGCCAGGTGCGCAGGCCCTCCGGCTCGCTTGCGCGCCACGCCGCGAGCCGCAGGCCGGCGCCCAGCGCGCCCGCCGCGAGGAGGATCCCGAGGCGCACGCCGAGCGGCGCCCCCGGGACGACGAGGTCGAGGGGGCCCGCGCGGCCCTTCGACGCGTTGTAGGCCTCGAGCCCCGCCGCGAAGGCCGCGCCGAGCGCGAAGAGGAGCGCGGTCGTCCAGGCGGTCGCGAAGCGCCGCGTGCGCTCGGCGTCGATCCCGCGCGGCCCGTCCCCGTACGCGAGGAAGAGGTGCGCCTCGTCGCGCAGTTGGTGCACGACGAAGAGCAGCATGACGGCGGCGACGGGGATCTTGTGCCGGGGAACCTGCGCCCCCGCCGCCCCGTACGCCCAGGCGAGACCGATGCCCGCCAGGAGGAGCGCGAGGAGGATCGCCCGCGACGCGGTCGAGCGGCGGCGCGGGCTCGTCGCCAGGAAGAGCGCGGCGATCAGGAAGTGGGGGACCCCGAGCGCCACCATGGGGACCAGCGCGGGGCTGCGCACCAAACGCGCGTGCTTGTCGAGGTGGAAGCCCCACTTCTCGACGACGTGCCACGCCGTGAACGCGAGCGTCAGCCCGATCGTCCAGAGCAGCGCGCGGTGGCACTGGCGGACGGTCGTCGTGCGCCAGGGCGAGGCGGCGGGGACGTCGGGCACGCGCGCAGGGCCTCCGCGGGGGGAGGGAGCCTACCGCGGGAGCCGCCGACGCTCGACGGGCGGGACCGACCTCGCCGTGCCGAGGAGCCGCCGGACCTCCTCCGGCGGGACCGGCACGAGGTCCACGTCCCCGTCGTCGCGGGGAAGGACCTCGAACAGGATTTCGACGGGCGCGGCTCCGGTCAGCGGAGAGGCCCTCGTGCGATCGACGGCGTTCGCGGCGAGGCGCTCCAGTGCCCGTCGCGCCGACTCCCCCGCGGCCCGACCCGTCTCGGGGCCCTTCCCGTCCGTCGCCGCTTCGAGGGTCGCGAGCATGCCGTTCTCGAGGCGCACGTCGACCGAGGCCGCGCCGAGCCCCGGGACGACCCGGATCCAGCGGGGGCGGTCCGGGTCGGGCAGGAGCAGGAGGCGGGCCTCGTGGGTCGCCCCGTCGAGGCCGGGCGCCGCGAGGCGGGAGGCGGCGAGGAACACCCGGGGCGGGTGGACCCGCACCGCGTCGCGCGATCCGTCGGCGCCCGAGACCGTGACGCCGGCGCACCCCGTGAGCAGGAGGAGCGCGAGGAGAGAGGCCCGGCCCACGTCAGCGACTCACCGCGGCCGCCGCGGCGCCCGCGATCGTCGCCTCGGCGAGCCGACCGGCGGCCTCGAGCGCGCCGGGCGCCCGCGCGTCCGCACCCGCCTCGAAGCGCGTCAACCATCCGGTCCAGCCGTCCTCGTCGCGCAGTTCGAGGCGCAGATGCGCCGTCCCTGCCCCCGGCCGCAGCGCGATGTGCAGGGGCCTGCGCGCGTCGGGGACCCACGCGAGGCGGGTCGCGACCGCGCGCCCCTCGGCGTCGAGGCGCGCGGGGAGCAGCACGGCCCGCGGCGGGTGGACCTCGAGGCTCGCGGGGCTCCGACCCTCGGCGTCGTCGGTCACCTCGACCGCAGCGCAGGCCGAGAGCGCGGCGCACGCGGCGAGGAGGGTCGCGAGGGGCACGGACCTCACGGGAGGATCTCCACCTCGAGCCGCTCGAGGACCGCGTCGATCGGGTTCGCGACGCCGTACGACCCGTCCTCGGATCCCGCGAAGTAGAGGCCGATCGCCCTCGGCGCCGACTCCAGCGTCACGACGAGCGACCCGCTGTCCCCGCCGAGGCCCACGGGCGAATCGCCGCGGCTCGCGAGGCGAATCTGGTCCGTGAATCGGGCCTCGACCTCGCCGTCCGCCTCGTCCATCGCGACCAGGGCGTCGTAGGCGACGTCGGTGACGACGCCCTCGGTGAGCCCCGTCGTGCGGCCATGCTTCTTCACGAAGAGCCCGTCCTCGGCGAGCCCCTGTCCCCGCACGCGGCCGATCGAGCAGATCTGCGGCCGCCAGTCCATGCCGCGGCGCAGGCGCGCCATCGCGGCGTCCACGCGGTTCGCCGCGCGCCCGCCGATCCGGACGGGCACGAAGCGGTGGAGGTCGGCCACGTGGTGCTCGTCGGTGCCGCCGTCGTACGGTCCCGGCTGGAGGACGTCGTCACCCGCGGCAGGCCGCACGCCGCCCGCGAGCACGTGGTGGTTCGAGAGGAGGTGGACGACCTCCGCGTCGTCCCCTCGGCGCGTGGACCGGACGAAGGCCGCGATCGTCCCGGCCGTCACCGCGTGGTGCGCGACCGACACGCCGGCGACGAGCGGCCGCCGCGCGGACCGACGCTCCCTCGAGCAGGGCGGGGTCGCCGGCGCCAGCGGGCGCCGCTCCCGCACGGAGGCGCGGGCGAGGGGCGCGACGACGACGTCGGTCGCGATCCCGTCGATCGATGCCGGGAGCATCTCTCGCAGGGGCACGTCGCGGCGCGCCAGCTTGCGAAGCACGTGGATCCGCACGCAGCGTTCCGGTGTCGGCCTGCCGCCCACCCACTTGCGTCCGATCCCGACGCCGTGGACGACCCCCGCCGACCAGACCGCGGCCCGTCGGACCCCTCGCGTCCCGGCGACGCCGGGGCGCAGCCATCGCGCCGACAGCACCGCCTGGGCCGACCGAAGCTCCCCGTCCGACCATCGCGCCATGGAGCGGGCCCTCCGCGTCGCGCGACCCCTCTTGGGGCGCGCCGCAGCGGGGATGGCCGGCCGGGCTCCTTCCGTTGCACGCTGCTGCTTGAGCCCGGGGTGCCGGGGGCGGTAGCATCCCCGCCTCAATGCCGCGACTCGTCATCACCAAGGGGCCCGGGACGGGGCGCGACCACGCCGTCGGCACGGAATGCGTGATCGGCCGTTCGACCGACGCCGACTTCGTCGTGGAGGACGTGGGCGTCTCGCGGCGGCACTGCCGCGTGCTCGTGGGCGACGGGGGCTACCACGTCGAGGACCTGGGCAGCCGCAACGGCACCTTCGTGAACGGCGCGCGCGTCGCGCAGCGCCAGTCGTTGTCCGACGGCGCCGTGCTGCGGGTGGGCGAGACCGAGATCGTCTTCCGCCAGAAGTCGATGCTCGAGTCCCCCGCGCCTCCGCACGCCGCCGCGGCCGTCCCTCCCGCCGTCGCGAAGCCGTCCGTCGCCGCCGCCCCCGCGTCCGAACCCGAGCGACCGAAGTTCGACGTGAAGCCGCGTCGCCGCCGTCCGGGTTGGTGACACGACCCGAGGCGCGCCGCGGCGCGCGCTCCGACGTCAGCGAAGCACGACCTCGAACGCGCGGACCTCGACGAGGGCGTCCTGCACGTGCACGCCCACGACGCCGCCCTGCCTCTCCTTCGGGCGGCGCTCCTTGCGCACGAGGACGCCGTTCACGAACAGCGTGACCTCGTCGCGGCGCAGTCGCATCTCGTACTTCGTCCACGTGGACGGGTCGAAGGTCGGCTTCAGGTTGCGGATCGCGGTCGTCCAGATGCGCTGGCGCACGGACGCGTCCTTCTGGTCGTCGAGGATCAGGAGGTCGTCGAACGAGCCGAACAGGAGGCTCGCGTGCTTCGTGCCGCCGGCCGCGACGAGCCCGACCTTCGGGGAGTCCCCGAGGCGCTTGATGACGCGGGCCTCCATGCGGACGTCGAGGTCGGGGTCGAAGAGGCGTTCGGTGAGCAGACCCTTCGCCGCGCCGGCGAGGCCGCCCCGCAGGATGCCGTCCGCGATCTTCCAGGTG
>DATLLK010000280.1:0-5322 GCA_035537895.1 Planctomycetota bacterium | reverse complement strand
GCTGCTCGACGCGCGGGGCCCGGCGCGGATCGCCCTGCTCGGGCTGCGCGGGGCCGGCAAGAGCACGGTCGGGCGCCTGCTCGCCGCGCGGCTGGGCGTGCCCTTCGTCGAGCTGGACCAGCGCGTCGAGGAGGCGGCCGGGCTGCCGCTGTCCGAGATCTTCGCGGTCCACGGCGAGGCGAACTACCGCCGCCTCGAGCGCGAGGTGCTCGGGCGCCTCCTCGCCGGGAGCGAGCGGTTCGTGATCGCGGCCGGCGGGGGCATCGTGAACGACGCCGAGAGCTTCGCGCTGCTGCGCTCGGGCTGCACCACGGTCTGGCTGCGCGCCCGCCCCGAGGAGCACATGGCCCGCGTCTCGGCGCAGGGCGACCTTCGGCCGATGGCCCGGCGCGCCGACGCGCTCGCGGAGCTGAAGGGCATCCTCGCCGCGCGCTCGGCCCTCTACGCGCAGGCCGACCACGAGGTGCCGACGTCGGGTTCGACGGCCGCGGCGGTCGCCGAGCGCGTCGCCGCCGCGGCCGTGTAGCGCCGGGCTAGCCTCCGGTGAGCTTCTTCACCGCGAGCCCGAGCGCGTCGTAGTCGTAGTCCTCGACGTTCGACATGCGGATGTAGCGGAGCTTCCCCTCGCCGTCGACGAGGACCATCTGCCCCTCGAACTTCAGCTTCATGGCCTCGAAGAACTCGTCGGGCAGCACGAGCAGCGGCGGCAGGCGGTCGGGGGAGTCCAACGCGAGCTTGCGGTACCACTCCTGCTCCTGCTCCGGCGTCATCTCGCTCTCGACCTTCATGGTCTGGGGGTTGTACTTCATGTACTTCGAGACCCCCGCGACGTGGATCTTGTCGTAGGCGCGGCCGAACTCCCCGAGGCGCTTCAGCTTGCGGTCGAAGTAGGCGGTCTGCATGCCCCAGAGGGAGAGCACCGTGGGCTTCGAGTACTCCTTGGCTGCCTCGACCGCCCCGACCGAGACGCCCTTCTCGAGCGACGGGGCCGGCGTCCCGACCGCGTCCACGAAGGCGGCGAGGAGCCCCAGCACCGCCTTCGCCTTCGACTCCTCGATCCCGAACTTGGCGATGGCCTCCTTCGCCGCGGCCGCGTCGCCGTTGCAGAGGTGGACGTCCACGAGATCGAGCAGGCCCTTCTCGTCCTTCGTGTCCACGGACTTCTGGAACGACTCGATCGCCTTCGCGTCGTCCCCCGCCATCCGATGCGCGCGGCCCCGGTAGCGCAGGACCTTCCCGGTGATGTTGGAGCCCTCGAGCTTCGTCAGGAAGGCGTCGGAGGCCTTGACGGCCCCCTCCCAGTCGCGGGACTTCAGGTGCGCGAGGATCTTCGTCTCCATCGCGCCGGGGAGGTTCTTCTCCTTGCCCTCGGCCGCCTTCGTGTCGCCCGCGGGCGGCTGCCAGTCGATGTAGCCCTGGAACGCCTCGATCGCCTTGTCGTAGACCGCGCCGCGCTCGTACATGCGTCCGAGCCAGTTGAGGTCCTTCCCCGTGACGCCCTTGCCCGCCCAGAACTCGGCGCGGGTCTTCGCGTGGGCGACGCCCTTGCGCTTGACCATGCCCCAGTCCTTGAAGATCGACGTGTCGTCCGTCTCGACCTTCGTGGGCTTCGCTCCCTCCTCGGGCGGCGCCTCCGGCGGCGCCTCCGGCGGAGCCTCCGCGTCCTCGGCCCGCGCGCCCGGCGCGAAGGGGAGGGCGAGGGCGAGCGTGAACGCGAACGCGATCGGGCGGAGTCGAGCGGCCATCGGGGTGCTCCAGGCGGCGGGGTCGCCTCGCGGGCGAGTCCCTGCGGCGCGAGGCGACGGTACCACTCGACCCCCGGGCGTCCATGCCCGGGGGGAGCCGCGGTGGACGGGGGTTTTCGTGTTTTCCTAGGGACGGCCGCGCCTCGAGCGCGCCCCGGAGCCTGCCCGCGTCCATGACCCGCCTCCCCGCCTCGTTCGCCGGAGCGTCCGTCGGCCTCGACGTGCGCGTGCCGGTCACGACTCTCCACTTCCCGGGCGTCGGTCCGACGACCGGGAGCGTGCGCGGCGTCGACGCGTTCCCCTCGCTCCGGTTCAGCGCGCCGGTCCTCGTGACGCACGCGCCCGGCGACGCGACGAGGCTCTTCGTCGTGGAGCAGCGCGGGCGCATCCGCATCGTCGAGGGGACCGGCGCCGCGGCGACGGTCACCACGTTCCTCGACATCGCGTCCATCGTGACGCAGGCGATGGGCGAGCAGGGGCTCCTCGGGCTCGCCTTCGACCCTGCGTACGCGACGAACCGGCGTTTCTACGTCAACTACATCGCCGCCGGCTCGCCCCGGCAGACCGTCGTCGCGCGCTACCAGTGCAGCGAGGCCGACCCCGACGTGGCCGACACGACGGGGACGATCCTCTTCACCGTCGAGCAGCCCTACGCCAACCACAACGCCGGGATGCTGGCCTTCGGGCCCGACGGGTTCCTGTACGGGTCGATCGGCGACGGCGGCAGCGCCGGCGATCCCGAGAACCACGGACTCGACACGACGTCGCTGCTCGGCAAGATCTTCCGGATCGACGTGCGGACCGCCGGGGGCGCGGGCGTCTACGCGATCCCGCCGGACAACCCCTTCGCGGGGGCGACGGACGGGCGACGTCGCGAGATCTATGCGTGGGGGCTGCGCAACCCGTGGCGCTTCTCGTTCGACCGGGTCTCGGGCGCGCTCTGGTGCGGCGACGTCGGGCAGGCGACGCGCGAGGAGATCGACGTCGTCCGCCTCGGCGGCAACTACGGCTGGCGCGCGATGGAGGGGACCTTCCTGCACTCGGCGGACGACGTCGATCGCGGTCCGTTCGACGAGCCCGTCTTCGAGTACGGACGCTCGCAGGGGAGCTGCGTCATCGGCGGGTACGTGTACCGCGGGGCGGCGCTGCCCGCGCTCTACGGGGCCTACGTGTACGCGGACCACAACTCGGGCCGCCTCTGGGCGCTCACGTGGGACGGGTCGCAGGTCGTCTCCAACGTCGAGATCGGCTCGCTGCCGAGCCCGTCCTCGTTCGGCGAGGACGCCGCCGGCGAGCTCCTCGCGTGCGACTACGACGGCGGTCGCATCCTGCGGCTCGAGGCGACGCATGCGGAGCCGACGGCGTTCCCGGCCCTCCTCTCCGAGACGGGCCTCTTCGCCGACCTCGCGACGCTTACGCCCGAGGCCGGTCTGGTCCCCTACGAGGTGAACGCGCCGCTCTGGTCCGACCACGCGTTGAAGGACCGTCTCGTCGCCCTGCCCGGCGCCACGGCCGCGACGTGGAGCCGCGACGGCGCCTGGACCTTCCCCGTCGGCACCTGCCTCGTGAAGACGTTCCGCCTGCCGCTCGTCCGCGGAGACCCGACGAGCGCCGTCAGGATCGAGACGCGCGTGCTGCTGCGCACGACCGCCGGGTGGGAGGGCTACTCCTATCGCTGGCGCGAGGACGGGACGGACGCCGACCTTCTTCCGGGCTCCGACACGCGGGTGCTGACCGTCGTCGACCCCTCGGCGCCGGGCGGGAACGTGGCGCAGACGTGGCGCTTCCCCAGTCGTGCGGAGTGCCTCCAGTGCCACACGCAGGCCGCGGGCCGCGTGCTCGGGCTGACGACGCGGCAGCTGAACGCCTCCTTCGACTACGGCCCGGTCGGCGGACGCGTGGCGAACCAGCTGCGGACGTGGGACCACCTCGGGATGCTCATGGGCTTCCCGGGCGATCCCGCGGCGCAGCCGGCCTTCCCCTCCACGTTCGACGTCCTGGCGCCGGTCGCGGATCGCGCGCGGGCCTACCTCGACGCCAACTGCGCCATGTGCCACCGGCCGGGCGGTCCCACGGGGACGACGATCGACCTGCGCGCGACGGAGCCCGTCCCGGCGCTGGGACTCGTGGGCGTCGAACCCCTGCGCGGAGGGCTCGGGCTGCCTTCGCCGCTGCTCGTCGCGCCCGGCGATCACGCGGCGTCGGTCCTCTGGCTGCGCATGCGCGCGCTGGACGGCAACCGCATGCCGTCGCTCGGCTCCTCCGTCGGTGACGGCGAGGGCGAGGGCCTGGTGGCCGGCTGGATCGACGCCGGACCGTGACGTCGGCGCGCGCGCCCGCGGCGGCCGGGGCTGCCGGGGCGCCCCGGGCGACGTCCTTCCACGGCGGAGGCGGGGGCCCGGGCGTGGCGTAGAGTGGCGGCATGAGCGAGTCCGCCACGAAGACCGTCCAGTGCCCTCGGTGCATCAACAGCCGGATGCTCGAGCAGACGTGGAAGGGCATCCCCATCCACATCTGCATGGGGTGCGGCGCCAACTTCTTCCAGGCGGGCGACCTCGCCGCGTGGGAGGGGTGGCGGCGCGACATCCCCACGACGGCCGAGCGCGCGGCGGTCCACGCGCCGGCGAAGCTGCACTGTCCCGTCTGCGCCGCCCGGATGGAGCACGTCTCCTTCCCCGTGGATCCCCCGATCGAGATCGAGCGCTGCCTCTCCTGCCAGGGGATCCTGCTCGACTTCGAGGAGATCCGGCGCATCCCCGAGATCGGCCGCTGGGCCGCGAGCCACAGGAGCGGAGCGCCGCCGAGGTGAAGGTGTCGCTGCCCGAGCGGGCGATCGCGGTCGAGGGCTCGCTCGTCGTGCTCGAGATCGAGTTCACCTCGACGGCGCGGCGGCTCGCCGTGGAGACCTCCGGCCCGATCGAGGCTCTGGACCTGCACGCGGAGGGCCCGGGCGGAGCCTACGTCCTCTCGTCGGCGCTCTCGCGCGTCCACGTGCCGCTTCGCGTGACTCGAGGAGAGACCGGCGACGCGCGCGTCGCGGTCACGCTCGAGGACGCGGCCGGGGGCGTGGCGCCCGAGCGGTGGGAGGGGACGGTCCACCTCGAGGCCCCGGCGACGGCACGCTCGAGGGGGGCCATGATCGGCCTGCTCCTCGCGTTCGCCGCGATCGCCGCGGGTCTCGTCGCGTTCGTCGTCGTGCCGTTGTTCCGGGCACCGCGCGTCCCGCAGGTCCTCGGCCGCCCCCGCGACCAGGCGGAAGCCGCGCTGCGATCGCTCGGCTTCGTGGTCGCGACCCGGACGGTCGAGGCGCACGCGGCGAAGGACGTGGGGCGGGTGGTCGAGCAGGTTCCCGCGGCCGGGGTCGAGGTCCCGCGGGGCCGGACGGTGTCGATCACGGTCGGACGCGCGCTCGAGGTCGCCGCCGCGCCGACGTCGTCGATCCCCGCGTCCGAGCCGGCGCCTACGCCGGCGCCGGCGCCGCGCGAGCCCGGACCGTTCGTGCCGCTTGCCGGGCCCGAGCCCGAGTCCACGCCGGCGCCCGAGCCTGCGCCGACGCCCGAGCCCGTGCCGACACCCG
>DATLLK010000279.1:0-2081 GCA_035537895.1 Planctomycetota bacterium | reverse complement strand
CTCTTCGGCACGCTGCGCATCCCGTTCGAGCACGTCGAGGCGGTCGAGGTGCTCGGGAGCGACCTGAAGGCGCTGCTGCGCGGCGACCTGCGGCTGAAGGGCTTCCGGCCGGCCCTCAAGCTCGACTGGGCGAACTTCACGGACCACGTCGTGCTGGACAAGAGCGCGGGGACCGTACGCCGCGTCCTGTTCGCCCCCGAGGACCCGGCGGCCTTCCGCGCAGCGCTCCTCGACGCGCTGGCGCGCTGGCGCGAACGGGGGTAGCGGAGGGGCGCATGGCCCAGGAGCACCGCAACGTCCTGATCCTCGGAGCCGCGGGCCGGGACTTCCACAACTTCAACGTCGTGTTCCGGGACGACGAGCGCTGTCGCGTCCAGGCGTTCACGGCCTTCCAGATCCCGGGCATCGCGGGGCGTCGCTACCCGCCGGAGCTCTCGGGCCCGCTCTACCCGGACGGGATCCCGATCCACGACGAGGCCGAGCTGGCGGTCCTTCTCAGGCGCTACGACGTGGACGAGGCGGTGTTCTCCTACAGCGACGTCGCCTACGACGAGCTGATGCACCGCGCGTCGATCGTGACCGCGGCTGGGGCCGACTTCCGCCTCCTCGGCGGGCGGTCGTCCATGATCCCGGCGGGCAAGCCCGTCCTCTCCGTCTGCGCGGTCCGCACCGGGGCCGGCAAGAGCCAGACGTCCCGCGCCATCGCCGCGATGCTCCGCGGCCGCGGCCGGCGCGTGGTCGTCGTGCGGCACCCGATGCCGTACGACAAGGACCTCGCGGCGCAGCGGGTCCAGCGATTCGCGAAGCTCGAGGACCTCGATACGCACCGGTGCACGATCGAGGAGCGCGAGGACTACGAGCCGCACATCGTCGCGGGGAACGTCGTCTACGCGGGCGTCGACTACGCGGCGATCCTTTCGGCCGCGGAGCCCGAGGCCGACGTCATCCTCTGGGACGGGGGCAACAACGACACGCCCTTCTACCGCCCGGACCTGCACGTGGTCCTCGTCGACCCGCACCGCGCGGGCCACGAGACCCGCTACTGGCCGGGCGAGACGAACCTCCGGATGGCCGACGTCGTCCTCGTCAACAAGACCGGCACCGCGACCCCCGAGGGGATCGCGGCCGTCACGGCCTCCGCGGCCCGGCTCTGCCCCAAGGCCACGGTCGTCCTCGCCGACTCCGAGATCACGGTGCCCGACCCCGCGGCGATCCGCGGGAAGCGCGTCCTCGTCGTCGAGGACGGGCCCACGGTGACCCACGGGGAGATGCCCCACGGCGCGGGCTGGGTCGCCGCGAAGCGGTTCGGCGCCGCCGCGATCGTGGACCCGCGACCCTTCGCCGTGGGCAGCATCCGCGACACGTTCGCGACGTACGGCCACCTCCACGACGTGCTCCCGGCCATGGGCTACGGGGAGGCGCAGATGCGGGAGCTGGAGCAGACCATCGCGGCCGTCCCCTGCGACGCCGTCGTCGTCGGCACGCCCGTGGACCTCGGACGCTTCCTGAAGATCCGTCAGCCGCAGGTGAAGGTGTCCTACGAGCTCGACGCGCACGGTCGCGAGGGGCTCGAGCGCGTCCTCGACCGCTTCCTCGACGGGAGCGCCTGATGGAGTCCGCCGTCGTCCACGCGACCGCCGCCTCGCTCCCCGCCGGGTTCTCGCTCGCGTCGACCCGACCGATGCCCCTGGCGCGGCGCGTCCTGATGTGCCCGCCCGATCACTTCGACGTGGTGGACGTCAAGAACCCCTTCATGGAAGGCCAGGTGGGGCAGGTGCGCCGCGACGCCGCCCGGGAGGAGTGGCTCGCCTTGAAGGCCGTGTTCGAGCGCATCGGGCTGGACGTCGCGGTCGGCCCCGCGACGCCGGGCAGCGAGGACATGGTCTTCGCCGCGAACCCGTCGTTCCCGGGACTCGACGCCCCGGGCGAGCGCGTGGCGGTCCTGTCGCACATGCGTCATCCCTCGCGCCGGCGCGAGGTCGCAGCCTTCGACGCGTGGTACCGGGCGCAGGGCTACCGGGTCGAGGACCTGGTGCCCAGGGGAACGGTCTTCGAGGGGTGCGGCGACGTGCGGTCCCCGT
>DATLLK010000278.1:0-4794 GCA_035537895.1 Planctomycetota bacterium | reverse complement strand
TAGGAGCCGGCGGCCGCGATCTCCAGGTCGTTCACGTAGCGGGCGAAGCCGGGCCGCTGCTCCTTGCCATCGTGGCGCACGACGAGCGAGGCGCCGTCGCCCTCGCGGTCCAGTGGATCCGGTACGGGAACTCGAAGACGGGGTCGACGCAGGTGACGCAGACCGTGCCGCTCGGCGCGCCCGCGGGCGGCGCGTGGGCGCAGGTCTCGCGCGTCGTGAGCCGCCCCGGCTGGGCGGACGCCGCGCGCCTCGTCGTGGCGGTCGCGCCGGGCGCGACGGCGCGCGTCGACGACGTGCGCTTCGAGTCGGTCGCGTCGACCCCCGCGGGGGGGCGTTTCCCGGCGGGCGGCGACGCCGAGGCGGTCCTCGCCTCGAGCGGCGACCTCGACCTCGTGCGGACCGCGACGGTCCTGCTCGTGGGCGCGACGCCCTGGGCCCGCATGCCCGACGGGCGCACGCTCGGGGGCGCCGCCTCGTTCCGCGCCGACGAGGTCCCCGCGCCCGGGGACCAGGGGGCCTCGGTGCGCGGACGCCTCGTCGACGCCCAGGGCGAGGTGCCCGCGTCCATCGAGTGGTCGCGCGCGCCCGAAGGCCTCGTCGCGAAGGTCAAGGTGCCGGGCGCGGCGGCCTGCGGACTCACCGCGGACGTCGTGGCGGCGCACCTCGAGGGCGGCATCGGCGTCGTGGGCACGTCCGGCAGCCGCACGATCGCGGCGGAGCCGAGCGCTCCGCTCGAGGGGGTGCGGCGCGCCCTCCTCGGCGAGCCCAGGCGGCGCGAGGAGTCGAACCGTCCCCCGACGCTCGTCGCGATCGACACGAGCGGAGGCGCCGAGGGCGGCCAGCTGCTCGTGGGCCCGGCCGACGACACGGGCCTCGTGCGCGTCGCGCTCGCCGTGCCGGGCGCCGAGGCGGAGATCCGCCTCGTGACGTCCTTCGACGGCGAGCGTCAGCGTGCGCAGCAGGCGCTGCGCGACGCGCTGACGCTCCTCGACCGCTCGCCGGGCGAGGGGATCGCGCGGCTGCGCCAGGTGGCCGAGGAGTTCGCCTTCCAGGAGGACGTCCGCAAGGAGGCGCTCGCGCGCGCCGCCGAGCGCGAGCAGCGCGCGGGGGCGGAGAAAGACACGGCCGAGGAGGCCTACGCGAAGTACCAGGTCTTCCGTGACGACGCGTCGCTCGTGGACGCCGAGACCCGTGTCGGCGCGCTCTCGCGCCAGTTCCCGGCGGGCGGCAAGTCCGCCGGCCAGATCGAGATGGGCGTGCGCGACCTCGCCGCGCAGGTCGCGTCGGCGCGGGCCGTGCACGAGGTGCGCCGCGCGGGCGCGGAGGTCCGCAGGCTCTCCCGACTCGGCCAGCTCCTCGAGGAGGAGTCGGGCTACAAGGCGGTCGCCGCCGTGTACTACGACACGCTCGTGCGCCGCTACGGCACCCTCGGGCAGGCTGCCAACGGCGCGGCGCTCGAGGCTGCCGACACCGAGACGCTGCAGAAGGTGGAGGAGGCCCGTACCCGGCTCGAGGCGCTCCTCAAGGACCCCGAGGTGAAGGCCGCGCTTCCCCGGGTCGCGGAGTAGGTGACGTCATGGCGAAGACCGCGCTCGGCATCACGATCGGCAGCCACACGCTTCGCGCCGTGCAGGTGCGAAAGCAGGGACAGGGATGGGCCGTCCTGCGCGCGACCTCCCAGCGCCTCGAGGAGGAGCTGAGGCCGGAGGCCGGGCGCATCCTCGCCTCGAAGGGCCTGAAGGGCGGCCCCGTCCTCCTCGGGTTGACCGGGCGCGACGTCATCATCCGCTACAACCTGGTCCCGCCCGTGCCGGACTGGCGTCTACGCAACCTGATGAAGTTCGAGGTCCTCGAGGTGTCCGGGCAGTCGGGCGGCGAGGTCTCGGCCGACTACCGGAAGCTGAACCTGCCCGACCCCGAGGGGACGCGCAGCGAGGACACGGTGCTCGTCTGCCTCGCCCGCAACGCGTACCTGCAGCCGATGCTCGACGGGTTGACGGGCGCGGGCTTCCAGGTGGAGGGGGGCTGCCCGAGCTCGGTCGGCCTCTTCTCGTGCTTCGCCGTGAACGCGACCTACCGCGAGGACGAGACCGCGCTGCTCGTGCACGTGGGCGCGCAGGGCCTCGACATCGCGCTCGAGCGCGGCGGCGAGCTCCTGTTCGCGCGCAACGCGACGCCGGGCTCGCAGGCCTTCACGCAGGCGATCGCCACGGCGTTCGCGACGACCGAGGCGAAGGCCGAGACGCTGAAGATCCAGAAGGGCGACGTCACGCCGCGCGGCCAGGCGCGCTACGCCGACTCGACCGCGGAGAAGGTCGCCAACGCGATGGTGGCCACCGCCGGCCAGATCTCGCAGCTGATCCAGTCCACGCTCATGATCGCGCGGGCGCAGACGAAGCTCCCCGACCTGAAGGTGGACCGCGTGCTCCTCGCCGGCGGCGGCGCCTCGCTGAAGGGCCTCGACGCCTACCTGAAGCAGGCGATGGGCGTCCCGGTCGAGCGGTTCGACCCGTTCTCGGAGTGCGACCTGTCGGCGCTCCCCGAAGAGGAGCGGACGGCGATCCAGGCCGCTCCGCACGAGTGGGCCACGGCGCTCGGGCTCGCCCAGACCCCGCTCGCGCCCGCCGCGTTCCGGCTGGCGGTGGTGCCCGAGGCGGTGCGCCGGCGCCGGGACTTCGCGACGAAGGGCGTCTTCGCCGTCGCCGCGGGACTCGTCGCGGCAGCGGCGCTCGGCCTCCTCTGGACCGCGCGCTCGGCGGCGGCCGAGGAGGTGGCGACGCAGGCGGCCCAGCTGAAGGCCGACGAGGCACGCAAGGCCGAGGGTCCGCACCAGGAGTTCATGAAGGAAGTCGGTCGCGTGCAGGAGGCGCGGGAGAAACACCGCCGGCTGGCCGAGCTGAGCCTGCCCGGGAGGATGCTCTCGGACACCTTCGCCCTGCTCCAGTCGAACCTCGACGGGCACCCCGAGGTCTGGATCGAGGAGGTGGGGCTGCAGGTCGAGGACCCGGTGCACGCGTACAACCTGCTCCATCCGAAGCCCGGCAAGTTCGGGGGCTTCCACGAGCGCGACCACCGGCGCACCGAGCGCACGGCGGCGATCCTCGTCAAGGGCCGCGTGAGCCCGGGCGCGAGCCCGGACAAGGTGTTCAACGACTTCGTGTCGGAGTGCAAGGCCGGGGCCCCCGCGCGCAACCTCCTCGTCGTCACGAAGAAGACGTTCCAGGCGAAGGACGGGCGCTTCGAGCTCGAGGTTCGTCCCGGCATCACGCTGCGCCCGAAGGACCTCGCCGACTACGCCCCGTGGATGCTGCGGGGCCCGGCGTTCGAGGCGGCGGCCGAAGGCGGCGAGCCGACGGTCGTCACGGGGACCGACGTCGAGGGCTACCCCGTGTCGGTCCGCAAGGAGCAGGTGGACCCGCAGGACTGGCAGGCGATGCGCGAGCTGGTGCCCGCGACGGCGCCGGCCCCTGCCCCGGCGATGGGGAGCTGACCGTGGACGAGCTCTGGCAGAGGTACCGCGCCTTCTGGGTCCCCGTGCTCTACGGCGTGGGGGCGTTCCTGTTCGGCCTGATCCTCGTGCACGCCTTCACCGACGACCCGGAGACGGGGCGTTCCCAGAACGAGGCGAAGGCGAAGTCGATCCAGAAGCGCACGGCCCCGACCTCGGCCCAGATCCGGGGCGCGAAGGAGAACACCGAGAGCTTGAAGGCGCGGACGGCGAAGTGGGCCGCGACGCTCGACCAGCGCCACGGCGACGGGAACGACGCGCTCGAGGCGTACGTGACCCAGGCGCTCCGGGCCGCGATCCTGCGCGGCGCGGACACGGCCGACGAGGCGCGCTTCGACGGGGACGCGTCGGCCGCGGCGCAGGCCGCCGCCCGCTTCGAGCAGCTGAAGAAGGAGCGCATGGAGAGCGTGCGCGCGCAGGACCCCAACATCTCCTTCTCGCGGATCCGGGCCGACGTGGTCCAGGAGCTCCTCCTCCGCGCGAACCGCGCCGACGTGGACCTCTCGCCCGCGGCGGACGAGATCGGCTTCACGGCCGCGACGATCCCCACCGTGGACCGCGCCGACCTGCCGCGACGCCTCGCCAACCTGGCGCTCGTCGCGACGATCCTCGACGTCGCGATCCGCGAGGGCGTGCGCAGCATCGACAGCGTGAACCTGATGCCCGCCGACCCGACCATCACGGCGCAGGGTCCCGACGCCTACCTCGCGATGTGGCCGGTGAAGGTGGAGTTCTCGGGTCCGCCGGCCACGGTCACCGCCGTCCTCAACACGCTCACCGACCCCGAGCGCCCGACGCCGCTCGGCACGACCTCGCTCAAGAGCGTCCCGCGCTCGAAGGACGGGCTCGTCAAGGCGGAGATCAAGGCGTACAGCGTCCGCATCCAGCCCGATGCACCTCTCGGCCTCGAGTCCGAGGGCGAGGAGAGCCCGCGAATTGTGGAGACCCCGCGATGATGGTGGTCGCCGCCTTCTTCACCTCGTTCCTGCTGTTCCTGGCGCTGGGGCTGCTCGCGCTCGCCGTCACGGCGGCGCTCGACCGGCCGATCGGCAAGGAGCGGGCGCTCCTCCTGTGGGCCCTCGTGATCCTCGGCATCACGTTCGCGCTGCGCCCCTCGGCGCCCGCGCCGGCGAGCCCGAAGCCGTCGAGCCTGGTCCTGAAGGAAGGGTTCGACCCGACACGCCCGCTCGGGGCCGGCGGCGACGTCCTGGTTCGCGCCGCGCTCGCGCCGCCGACCCGCAACCCCTTCCAGGAGCAGTCCGACACGAGCGCGCTGCCGCCCGAGC
>DATLLK010000277.1:0-2316 GCA_035537895.1 Planctomycetota bacterium | reverse complement strand
GCGGCAGGCCACGCAGGCGATCCGCGCCGCCGACGACCGCGGGCGCCACACCACCGTGCGCCGCGAGCTCGTGCCGCTCCCAGGCGGCGCACTGCTCGTCGACACCCCGGGCCTGCGCCTCGTGGCACCGCTCGAGGACGTGGACGAGCCGGTGCCGCTGCTCGACACCGCGCAGGTCAAGCGCGAGCGCCGCGCCCGCGCGCGGGCGTTCCACCGGGAGCATTACCGCGCCATGCGCGAGCGCCGGCGCGACCGCGAGGCGCGCGACCGGCGACAGGGCTGATCGCGCGCGTCCGTTGTCGGGTTTCTCGGCCTCAGGCCGAGGAACCCGACGACCGTCGCCGTTGGGGCCGCGCCCGCCTCACACGCCGCCCTCACGCCCCGGCCGGTCGGACTCGAAGTCGAGGGCATGTGCGACGCGCGGGGCGCCGTCGACCTCCCAGGCGACGTCCACCTGGTCGTTCTTGCGGTAGGTGCCGATCCCCCACGCGCCCATGAACCAGCGCCAGAACCCGAGCCGGCCCTCCTTGCGCAGCTCGGCCTGGAACACCAGGACGCGGTCCTCGACCCTGAAGTCGCGCCCCAGTTCCTGGGGCACGCCGTTGAGATAGACGGTGTAGGGCTCGCGGACGCCGCGAGGCAGCCGGACGCGCGAGGCGGCCATCGGCGCCATCATGGCAACTCGCATGACCGCCCACGCGTCGACCCCGCCCACCGCCTCCTCCATCGTCCGCGTCCTCAACGAGGAGGTGCGCCACTACTACCGGTGGTGCACGCCGTCCACGCTCGTCGACCAGGAGCGGATCGAGGACTTCTACGCCTCCGACGTCTCGATCTCGGCCGGCTTCTTCGGCACCCTCGTCGACCACACGGGCGTGTTCGGGGAGGCGGAGCGCTTCGCGGCCGCCGCCCAGGGCGCCGACCGGACCATGTTCTCCGTCCACGGCTCGACGGGCTCGAACTTCGTCGTCCTGCGCATGCTGGCCCTCGAGCGGCCCGACGCCCTCGTGCTGGTCGCCCGCAACTGCCACCACTCGGTGGTCAACGCGATCAAGGGATACGGGCTCGACTTCCGCTTCCTGCCGACGCCGTACGACGCCGAGTTCGAGGCGGTGCTCCCGCCCAGCGCCGCGGAGGCGACCGCCGCCCTGCGGCGCTATCCCGAGGCGCTGGCCGTCGTCTACACGTCGCCGACGTACGAGGGGTTGTGCGCGGACACGCGGGCGATCGCGGCCTGCGTGCACGAGGCCTCCTCCCACGCCATGGTGTTCGTGGACGAGGCGTGGGGCGGGCACCTGCACTTCCATCCCGCCCTGCCGCAGTCGGCCATGGACGCGGGCGCGGACGTCGCCGTGCAGTCGACGCACAAGCTCGCCGGCGGCCTGCAGCAGACGGGGCTGATCCACTGGCGCGAGGCGCGCGTGGACTCAGAGCTGATGGAGGAGGCGTTCCGGGAGTACGTCACCACGAGCCCGAGCTACCACCTGCTCGCCTCCGCGGACGCCGCCGTGCGTGCGCTGGCGGCCAACGGACGATCGGCGCTCGGTGCGTGCATCGCGCGCACGGACGCCCTCAAGCAGGCGCTGCGCACCCGCCTGCCGCGGCTCGGGCACCTCGACGACGCCCCGTGCGTCGCGGCCGGCGACGATCATGTCGCGGCCGTCGACCGCGTCAAGACGACGGTGTCCGTGAGCGGCTACGGGCTGTCGGGCTTCACGGTCGCGGCCGCGCTGGTGGAGCACGGCATCGTGGTGGAGAAGGCGGGCATCAACACGCTCACGTTCATCACCACCTTCCAGCTCGAGGCCGCCGCCGTGGAGGCCACGGTGACCGCGCTGGAGACCGTGCTCGCCGGGGCGGAGCTGGCCGCGGGGGAGACGAAGCGCATGCCCGCCAACCCGTTCCGCGCGATCGACGACCGGCCCGTGATGCACCCCTACCACGCCCGGCGCTACGCGAAGGCGATCGGCCAGGAGGTTCCGCTCGACGCCGCGGTCGGGCGCGTGGCCGCCGAGGAGGTCGAGGTCTATCCGCCCGGCATCCCGATCGTCCTCGAGGGGTTCCGCGTCTCGGAGGACGCCGTGCGCTACCTGCGCGAGGCGCGCGACCTCGGCGGCGCGATCGTCGCCCGCGACACGTCGCTGGCCACGCTGCGGGTGCTGTGACGCGCGGTGCCGTCATCGCCCGCCGCTAGGCTCGCGCCCCGATGAGCCGAGGCGACGACTACCGGGTCCGGCGATCGCCGCGCGCCCGCCGCGTGCGCGTGACCGTCGATCCCGACGGCGGGATCGTCGTGACGCTGCCCGGCCGCGCGCC